>JANMAD010000299.1:0-9296 GCA_031359515.1 Acidobacteriota bacterium
CGCCCCAATGCGCGTACGATATCGTCTTCGAGTTGCCAGAAGTTGTCCTCGGCCTGTGCGTACATCAACCCGAAGACGACAGCCGCATCTGTCCGGCCGTAGATGTGCGGCACGCCGTAGCTGTCGCGGTAGATCGTCACGTTGCGTGCGAGCCGCTCCGTCTTTTGCTCGGCCGCCGACTCCGCACGCAGGGCCGGATTACACAAGAGCAGGAGCAAGAGCACGGTGAGCAGCATCATTTTCATCAGTCCCATATCCTCATTCATCCGTGGCTGGTTTTGCGCGCAGGATGTCAGCTCCACGGTGGGATTTGACAGAAGGCTCTAAGTCACCCTGAAAAAAAGCTACTGCCTCGCCAAAGCACGCGCCCCAAATTGCGGGTTCAACGATTGACCAAGCGCAGCATCGCTTCCGGATAGCGCGAGCCGGCGGCGGCAGCGAGCGGCATAATTTCGTTGAGCCTGCGCAGATCGTCTGCGTCGAGCGGCACATCCAACGCCTGCACATTTTCTGCCAGATACTTCCGCCGCTTCGTGCCCGGAATCGGCACGATGTCCTGTCCTTGCGCCAGCACCCAGCCAAGCGCGAGTTGCGCTGACGTGCAACCTTTCTCCGCCGCCAACTCCGCGACGCGCTGCACCAGTTCTATGTTCCGCTGAAAATTCTCGCCCTGAAAACGCGGCAGGTCGCGGCGCATATCGTCGGCGGGAAAATCCTGCAAGCTCTTCACCTGTCCGCTGAGAAAGCCACGACCTAGCGGGCTAAAGGGCACGAAGCCGATCCCTAACTCGCGGCACGCCGGCAGCACTTCCGCTTCCACATCGCGTGTCCATAAGCTGTACTCACTCTGCAAGGCCGTAATTGAATGAACAGCGTGCGCGCGGCGCAACGTGGCCGGCGACACCTCCGAGAGACCAAGAAAGCGCACCTTACCCTGCGCGACGAGCTCGCTCAACGCGCCGACACTCTCTTCGACGGGCACGCGCGGGTCAACGCGATGCAGGTAATAGAGGTCGATCACTTCGACACCCAGCCGGCGCAAACTTGCCGCACACGCTGCGTGTATGTGTCGCGGGCTACCGTCTATGCCGGTCTGTTTCCCCTGCTCATCCCAGACGAAACCGCACTTGGTGGCCAGCACAACTTCGTGTCGCCGCCCGGCGATGGCCCGCCCGACGAACTCTTCGTTGTGCCCTGTGCCGTATATGTCGGCCGTGTCCAGAAAGTTGACGCCGAGTTCGAGCGCGCGATTAATGGTCGCCAGCGACTCCGCGTCATCGCGCGTGCCATAAGCTTGCGACATGCCCATGCAGCCCAAGCCCAGCGCCGAGACGTGCAGACCGCTCCGGCCTAATTGTCGTACTTGCATCATGGCTTCTCCTTGAGTGGAAAGAATCAGCTTCGCAATATGCAGCGCTCAAACTTCGTTGCGAGATGTGTTGCCGCGCGCGTCCGTCATCACGTACTCGCCGGGCTGCAATCGTGCGACGCGGCGACGGAAGCGCCACGTGAAGTCGGGCCAGATCGTGGAGTTGTGCCCCGTGCGATCAAGATACCAACTCGCGCAGCCGCCCGCGCTCCAGACCGTCCCCGACAGCCTTTGCTGCACTGCCGCCACGAACGCCGCCTGTGCCGCCGGGCGTGGCTCAAGCACGGTCACGCCGTGTCGCCGCATGTAGCTGAGCGCATGCAGCAGATGCTCGATCTGCGCTTCTAACATGTATAGCACTGATGTGTGGCCGAGTCCGGTGTTGGGGCCCATCAGGATGAACAGATTGGGAAACCCGGCCACTGTCGTACCAAGATGCGCCTGCGGACTGCCGGCCCAAGTCTCGTTGAGTGTCTGACCGTTGCGCCCGCGCACGTGTTGTGCGAGCGGTGGATCGGTCACGCGAAAACCCGTGCCGAAGATGATCGCGTCAACGCTGCGCTCAACGCCGTCGCGGCCGACGATTGCATGCTCGCGCACCTCCGCGATGCCAGCCGTCACCAGTTCGACGTTGGCGCGTGTGAGCGCCGGCAGATATTCGTTGGAGGCGAGGATGCGCTTGCAGCCAATGATGTAGCGCGGGGTCAACTGCGCACGCAGCAGGGGGTCGGGCACGGATTGTGCGAGATGACGCAAGGCGAGGCGTTCGATATAACGCGCCAGCCAGAGGTGGCGGAAGCCGAAGACGAACAACTCGCGCAGCAGATAGATGCCTGCGCGCACAATTCTCTGCGCCAATGGCAAGCGACGATACATGCGCCGCTTGCGCGCTGTCACGGCTCGCTCCTGGCGCGGCATGATCCACGGCGGTGTGCGCTGGAAGAGATGCAGTTTGGCCACCTTGGGCTGTATCTCCGGCACGAACTGGATGGTGGACGCGCCTGTCCCGATGACCGCGACGCGCCGGCCCGTCAGATCATAATCATGATCCCAACGTGCGGAGTGGAACGTCTTGCCTTTGAAAGTGGCGAGGCCGGGCAACTCCGGTATCGCCGGATTGCTGAGCGCGCCTGAAGCGAGCACGAGCAACGCCGCCGTGTAGTCGCCCTGTGAAGTTTCGAGTCGCCAGCATTGCGCGGCCGCATCCCAGACGGCTTCGCGCAGCTCATGCCGGAAGCGTATGTGCGGTAGGAGGTCGAAGTCCTGCGCGCAGCGTTTCAGGTAGTCCCATATCTCTGCCTGCGGCGAGTAACTGCGCGTCCAATCCGGGTTTGGCACGAACGAGAATGAGTACAGGTGCGACTGCACGTCACAGGCACAGCCGGGATAACTGTTGTCGCGCCACGTCCCCCCGACATCGCCAGCGCGTTCAAAAATAACGAAGTCCTCGATGCCTTGCTGCTTGAGCCGGATGGCCGTGCCCAAGCCGCCGAAGCCGCTCCCGATAATCGCGATGCGCGTGTGGGCGATATGAACCCTAGCTGCCACCACACTCTCCTTTGCAATAGACCTCAAGGCTTCCGCTGAGCAGCAAGCAACCGGGGCACGCATGTCTTACGCGCTTAAGCCAACTCCGCCAGTTCTGACCAACGATCCAGGTCGCGCGCGAGTTGTTCGCGCAACGTCTCTCGCTCCTTGAAGAGTTGATGGACGATGTGCGCGTCGCTTGCGTTGGCGGTCAGTTCCGTTTCTATTTCCGCTTGCCGCCGTTCCGCTGCTTGGATGCGGGTCTCTAACGCATCTAACTCATTCCGCTCTTTGAAAGATAGTTTGAGTTTGCTTGGCGGTGGTTTGACCTGCGCTTGTTGCGCCGGTCTAACCGTTGCTGCGGCCTCGGCGGGGACGGTTGCTGCCCGCTCCTCCTGCTGGCGCGCTGCCAGAAAAGCAGAATAATTGCCGGGATACTGGCGCAAGCGGCCCTGGCCTTCAAAGCGAAAGATATGCTCCACCGTGCGGTCGAGAAAATAACGATCATGGCTGACGACAATGAGGCAGCCGTTAAAGCCGTCCAGATAATCTTCCAGCGTAATCATAGTTTGAATATCCAGATCGTTAGTCGGCTCATCGAGCAGCAGGACGTTTGGCCCGCCCATCAGCACGCGCAGCAAGTAGAGTCGCCTGCGCTCACCCCCGGATAGCTTGGCGATGGGCGCATACTGCATCGCACCCGTAAAGAGAAATTTTTCCAGCATCTGGCTCGCAGTGATAAACGCACCGTCCGCTGTTTCGATCCGCTCGGCGACCGCGCGGATGTAATCAATGACGCGCTCAGTTTCAGCCAGCGCGCGGTTCTCCTGATCGTAGTAGCCGAAGCGCACCGTCTGCCCCACTGCCAGCGTGCCGCTGTCCGCTGCCGCGCGCCCGGTGATGATCTCCAGCAGCGTGGTCTTGCCTGCACCGTTCGGGCCGATGATGCCGATGCGGTCGCCGGGTTTCAGCGTGTAGCTAAAGCTGTCGAGCAAGACGCGCCCGTCGTAAGCTTTGCTGATGTCGTGCAACTCCAAAATCTTTTTGCCGATCCGGCGTGAAGTAACGGAGATGTCAAGCTCGGCTCTGGCGGTCTCTTTCGGTTGCGCCATCAAACTCTCGGCGCGGTCAATGCGCGCTTTGGATTTTCTGGTGCGCGCCTTCGCGCCGCGCCGCAACCACGCCAACTCACGCCGGATCAGCATCTCGCGCTTCTGGCCTGCGGCGGCAAGCGCGAGTTCCTGTGCTTCTTTCTTTTCCAGATAGTAAGCGTAATTGCCTTCAAACGATTGCACGGCGCTGCGATCAATTTCCAAGATGCGACTGGTCACGCGGTCGAGAAAATAACGGTCGTGGGTGACGAGCAGGAGCGCGCCCGCGTAGCGCGCCAGATAAGCTTCCAGCCACGTGATAGTTTCCGCATCCAGATGATTGGTCGGCTCATCAAGGATGAGTAGTTGCGGGCTGGCGATGAGCGCACGTGCGAGCGCGATCCGCTTGCGTTGGCCGCCGGAGAGCGTGCCCATCAGCGCCGCGGTGTCCGCAATCCCCAGCCTGCTTAAAACCATCCGCGCGTTGGTCTCCATCTCCCACGCGCCCGATGCCTCTAATTGATGGGCTAATTCCGCCACAAGATTCAACAAGCGCGGCTCGTCCGCTTCATGCGCGCCCAGTGCCTGACAGGCCCGCTCGTAATCGCGCAGCAATTTCATGTTGCCATCACTGGCGGCGAAAATTGCGTCCAGTACGGTCTGCTCCGGCGTGAAGGGCGGGTTTTGCGGTAGATAACCGAGCGACACACCGGCGGCGAAAACTATGCGCCCGGTATCCGGTTGCTCTGCGCCCGCGATCAGGCGCAGCAGCGTGGTCTTGCCCGAACCATTGACGCCGACCACGCCGATGCGGTCGTTGGAATCCAGTCCGAGATTTACGTTTTCGAACAGAGGTCTGATACCGTAGTTCTTGCTAATTGCTTCGATGGATAGAATATGCATGCTTGATTCGCTCAGGCGCTGACTTTCCGGCACGGATTATCGCATGTCTTGCGACAAGAATTGGAACAGAGAGAAAATCTTAAACAAACAGGATTGCACGCGGCATACGCCGACTGTGGAACAGGCGCGCAAGGGAAATAATGGCTGAACAAAAACCGAAGAAAATACGCTGGTCGGCCGCGTGGGGCGATGCCCGCGAACTGATCTGGGCACATCGCCAACGGCTCGCATTGGGCGCGGTCTTGATGATTATCAATCAGGCGATGGGGCTGGTGCTGCCGGCCTCGACCAAGTACGTGGTCGATCAGGTGATCGGTAAGGGACGCACGGACTTGCTCTGGAAGATCGCGTTGGCGGCCGGCGCGGCGACGCTAGTGCAAGCCGTCACGTCGTTCGCGCTGTCGCAAGTCTTGGGCGTGGCGGCGCAACGCGCGATCACGGAGATGCGCAAGAAAGTGCAGGCGCAAATTGCGCGACTGCCCGTCAGCTATTTCGATTCGACGCAGACCGGCAAACTCATCTCGCGCATCATGAACGACGCCGAAGGCATACGCAATTTAGTCGGCACGGGGTTGGTGCAGTTAGTGGGCAGCATCATCACGGCCGGCGTCGCGCTCTGCGTGCTGTTCTGGCTCAACTGGCGGCTGACTTCGATCACGCTGCTGGTGCTGGCCACTTTCGGCGGCGCGCTGGCTTTCGCTTTCACCCGCCTCCGACCGCTGTTTCGCGAGCGCGGCGAGATCACCGCCGCGCTCACGGGGCGGCTCGCCGAATCCTTGGGCGGCATACGCATCGTCAAAGCATATACGGCGGAGAAACGCGAAGAGCTAACCTTCGCGCGCGGCGCACACAAGCTGTTCCGCAACATCGCCAAAGCAATGACCGGCGTGTCGGCCACGACCGCCTTCTCGTCTGTCGTCATCGGCGCGGTCGGTGTGGTGATGATTCTGGTCGGCGGGCGGGCGGTGGTGGCGGGCGCGATGACACTCGGCGATCTCTTCATGTACGTCTTCTTCACGAGCCTGATGGCGATGCCGCTGATTCAGTTCGCGTCCATCGGCACGCAGATTACCGAAGCCTTCGCGGGCTTGGATCGCATCCGCGAAGTGATGAACATGACGACCGAAGACGACGCCGATGCACAGCGTGCGCCGCTGCCGACTATGCAGGGCGAGATCGAGTTTGCGCACGTGTGGTTCGAGTACAACGAAGGCGCGCCGGTGCTGAAAGATGTCTCGCTCACAGCCCCGGCCGGCTCGACGACCGCGCTCGTCGGTTCGAGCGGCTCGGGCAAAAGCACGCTCATCAGTCTCGTGATGAACTTCAACCAGCCGCGCGCCGGTACGATCAAAGTTGACGGTAAGGAACTGGGGACACTACGGCTGCGCGACTTCCGCTCCTATCTCGGCGTCGTCATGCAGGATAATTTTCTATTCGATGGCACGATTGCCGACAACATCGCCTTTTCCAATCCGCACGCCACGCGCGCAGAGATTGAAGCGGTCAGCGGCATCGCGCACTGCGCAGAGTTTATCGCCGGCTTCGAGCAGCAGTACGACACGGTGGTGGGCGAGCGCGGTGTGAAATTGTCGGGCGGGCAACGTCAGCGCATCGCTATCGCCCGCGCCATTCTGGCCAATCCAAAACTGTTGATTCTCGACGAAGCCACCTCCAGCCTCGACAGCGAGAGCGAAGCGCTCATCCAGGACGGGCTGCGCGCGCTCCGGCGCGGGCGCACGACCTTCGTCATCGCGCACAGGCTCTCGACGATTCGTAGCGCGGATCAGATTCTGGTGTTGGAAGGCGGCGAGATCGTCGAACGCGGCACGCACGACGAACTGCTGGCGGCCAACGGCCGCTACAAGCAACTCTACGACAAGCAGTACAAATTCGAGCGCGACCAGTTCATCAACCCCGGCGAAGATTTTACGCCCGCGCCGGAGCAGCCTGTGCCGGCGCGTCCGCCGCAGCGCGTCTCCGCTTTATAACAGGTGCGCTTGCGAAGCTGGCTTCATGCTGTCGGCCCGTGATCGTTTACAGCAGCAAGGTCTCCACGCGATGCGCATGGACTATGTCTTCACAGGGCGACCACGCGAAGACCGTGAAGCGGCCATCCTGCGAGGCCACGAGCGCGACCGCGTCACGCTGGTCATGGACGAACTGCGCCGCCGACATGTGCCGGGTGCCGCCGAGTTGGACAGGGTGAACGACTGCCGGCACGTTGCCGACGACCGGTTCCGTGACGACCACTTGTTCGACCTGTACGCTCCCTTTCCGCCGCACTATCTTCGCGCCGAACGCGAGCAACTCGTATCGCTCGGTGATGAGCGCCGCGCCATCAACGGCAGTCAAGCCGGCGATGGCATCAATCGCCTCGCGTAGCGCCTCTTGCCACGCATGCTTGTTCCGGTCGCCCACGTCCTGGCGCATGAGTTCGGCCAACTCGGAGTACGGGGGCAGCACCGAGTACGGGGTAGGCTGCACGATTGACTCGCGCCACGCCTGCGCGCTATGGGGCACGACGAGCAGCGCCCCGCCGCGCCCGTGTGCGCGCATAGATACCGCCAGTTGCACGAGCACGTTCACCGCATCCACCGGCGCGGCCGGCGAACCGAAGCCGAGCAGCGATTCAACGAGGGCCGGGCAGTCGGGCAGGCTCGTGCCTGCTTCGTCCAGTATCTTGACTTGATCGCCTTTGAGCACGGCGACGTTAACGAACTTGCCGGGGTCCTGGTCGCGGCGATACTTGACCACCAGTAGCCCCGGTTCGATTACCTCCAGCACAAAGCAGAGCCGGGGAATCGAGAGAGTAGCGCCCCACACGCACAGTTCGCCCTCGTTGCGCCACACGCCAAGATGGATGCCGGGGCGCTCGACAGCGGGCGCGAGACGCGCGAGTGCCGGCGGTGTCAGCGGCAGCAGCCGCTCGAACATGAGCGGCTGTCCTGCCTGTGCGGGTGAGAGGAAGGCGAGCGAGATCATCGGGGGATAACCTTCCTCCCGGCGCAGACTCGCCCAGAACGCGGCGTCAATGATCGCTTCAATCGCCTGCACATCCGGCGCTTGTGCCAACTCTTGCTGCCCCTGCCCGCGCGCCGCCGCGAGTTGTTGCGCGAAGTGCTGTTGCACGAGGGCAGCGACGGCGCGGGCCGCCGGGTACGCGGGTCCTGTCATAGCTCAACCACCTCGATCATTTAACTCTGCCTGCGCCAACCTCGCTTATTGCCGCGGCCTCACGTGGAATTCAATTTAGGTTGGCACATTATAAGCACACAAAGCAGTAAGGGCAGTCAAACGCGACTGCCCTTACTTACTGAAACTATTGCTGGAGCCGAGGGGGATCGAACCCTGACCTCATGACTGCCATTTCTAGGCATGTTGTAAAATATGTGGCGATGTGAAAAGCGGTCGTGCTCTTCCCTATTCCGCCTTTGTAGCCTGTAACAGTTAATATCGTCATATCTGATTTCTGGTTTTCTGGTTTGCCAGATTACCAGACTCAATAACACATTGGAATAGCTATCTTATAGTCCCATTCTGGTTTTCTGGTAAACCAGAAAGCAAGGAGGCAGAGAAATTTATGGCATTTATTGGCAAAACATGTCATCCTCTGTTGTGTAGTAAATTGAACAGGAGGTTTTTAGTATGGCAACGATGAACATTTCGCTACCCGACTCACTTAGAGAGTTTGTAGAAAATCGCGTTAGCGAGGACGGCTACAGCACGTCCAGCGAATATTTCCGTGATTTGGTGCGCGAAGACCAGAAGCGGAAAACTGAAGAGAAGGTAGAGGCTCTTCTACTTGAAGGCTTAAACTCTGGCACTGCTACGCCTCTAACAAAAAAGGATTGGGAAGAGATTCGGGCGCGTGGTCTTAAACGAATTCAAGACAAGAAGAGCAAAGCCAAATGAGCAGCGTTACTAAGCGAACGCAGGCGGAGCGTGACATTGAAGAGAGCTTTGTCTTCATTGGTGAACAAGACCTTGATGCTGGGATTAGGTTTCTTGTTTCTTGTGAGGAGACATTTGAGTTCCTCGCTAAAATGCCTATGGTTGGAAGCCCGCGAGAGTTTCGATCCTCACGTCTTCGGAATGTGCGGGTGTGGACGGTCAAAGGCTTTGAAGACCACCTTATCTTTTACCGTCCGACTGATGATGGTATTGAGATCGTTCGCGTTCTTCACGGAGCGCGAGACTTAGAAAGTATCTTTGATGATCAATAAAGCCAGAAAACCATATTTCTGGTTTTCTGGCTTGCTATAAAAAGGCAAAGTATGAAGAACAGCGAAGAGCTTAAAACGATTCCCCTTTCACCTTTTAAGCGCAGAAGTGGCGAGTACATTAGGCAGATGAAGCAATCAAAAAAGCCTATTGTCTTAACGTTAGACGGTAAGCCAAAACTCATT
>JANMAD010000413.1:0-7629 GCA_031359515.1 Acidobacteriota bacterium
CGCCCACCTTGCGCGGCGACAGCACGCCCGCGAGCGTCGCCGACGAAGCGAGCAATACGGGCGCGCCCGCTTCCGGCGGGATGCGCGGGTTCACGAAGTCGCCGAGCTTATGACTGAAGTAGCCGGTGGCCTCAACCGTGATCTCGTACAACTCGCAACCTTCGCCGTCCAAGCCGATGAGCGACGAGACGACCGCGGGCGGCGTCTCCGGATCGGCGAGAAATGCGTCCGGCAGATTGCGCACGAGTTTGCGCGCCGTCACCGTGCCGAGGATTCGCCGCTCGTCGTCGCCATCGCGCGCCGTGTAATAGACAAACTCGCCGATGCGCGCCCGCCGGTTGTCCGCCGTGATGAACAGATACTCGTGCGGCGCATCGCCCGGCCCCTTCACCGTGCCGACAAGCTGATCGTTTGTCGCGACATCTGCGCTCATAACTTGCTACCCTGCTATAACAACTCGCTGATTTATACGCGCCGATTCTACTCCTTCGCGCCCTGCTTGGCGGCCTCTAAATCGGTGGCGACCATCTCTTTCACCAATGCCGCGAACGTGTATTCGGGTTGCCAGCCAAGCTCGCGTTTGGCTTTCGTCGCATCGCCGATGAGCAGATCAACTTCTGCCGGCCGGACGAAACGTTCATCCTGCTGCACGTAAGCGCGATAGTGCAGGCCGACTTCAGCGAATGCCAACGCGCAAAACTCGCGCACGCTATGCGTCTCGCCGGTGGCGATGACGTAATCGTCCGGCAGGGGCTGTTGCAGCATCAAGTGCATCGCGCGCACGTAATCTTTGGCGTGTCCCCAATCGCGCTGCGCGTCGAGATTACCGAGCCGCAACTCGGTGGCGCGACCGAGCTTGATGCGCGCCACCGTCGAAGTGATCTTGCGCGTGACGAACTCGTGCCCGCGCCGCGGCCCCTCATGGTTGAAGAGGATGCCGCTGACAGCGTACATATCGTACGCCTCGCGGTAGTTGCGCGTGAGATCGAAGCCGGCCACTTTGCTGATGCCGTAGGGCGAGCGCGGGTGGAAGCGAGTCGTCTCCGTCTGCGGCGTCTCGACCACTTTGCCGAACATCTCGGAAGAACCGGCGAAATAGAAGCGGCAGGCGGGGCGCAACTCGCGCAGGGCGGCGAGCAGATAATGTGTGCCGTTGATGTTCGTGTTCATCGTCGAGAAGCCATCGCGGAACGATTCGGCCACGAAGGATTGCGCGGCCAGGTGATAGCACTCATCAAATTCGTGCTGGCTGACGATGTGAAAGATGGAAGCGTAGGATTCCAGGCTGGCGGGATGCAGCGTCACGCGCTCAAGCAGATGATTGATGCGCGTGAACCGGCGTTGCGGGTCTTCCAGGGCGACGCGGCGCACGATGCCGTGAACTTCGTAGCCTTGCGCGAGCAACAACTCCGCCAGATAACTACCGTCCTGACCGGTGATGCCGGTGATGAGCGCCTTCTTCGTCAAATGAATCTCCGATAATATTGCGTGTGCGCGTTAGGCGGTCTCAGCATAAAGAACGCAGAGGAAGTGTTGAGGTCACAAAGAAAAGCGATCTCAGATTTGAGATTTGAGATTTGAGATCGCTTAACCTTGTGATCTCTGTGCCGCCTCTGTGGCCTCTGTGTCGAACCGCCCGCCCGCTACATGCAAGCTTTAATCCCACCGCGCAAGCCGCCCCTTCACATTTGAAAGTGGCTGAGCACATCCACGACGTACTGCTGTTGCTGCAAGGTCAATTCGGGATAGAGCGGCAGCGCGAAGGTTTCGCGGGCGGCGCGCTCGGTCTCAGGGAAGTCGCCCTCTTTGTAGCCGAGATAGCGGAAGCAATCTTGTAGATGGAGCGGCACGGGATAATAGACCTTTGTGCCGACGCCGTGTGTGCGTAGGTGCGCCATAAGCGCGTCGCGGTGCTGTGCGGCCACGCGCACGACGTACTGATGAAAGATGTGGCGCACGTTCGCGCGGATGAACGGCGGCGTAAGCTGAAACGGCAGCCGCGCATTCAGCAACAGTTGCGTATAGCTTTCAGCCTTCGCGCGCCGCGCCTGCGACCACGTGTCGAGATGCGGCAGCTTGACGCGCAGAATGGCCGCTTGGATCGCGTCGATCCGGCTGTTGAAGCCGACCTCTTCGTGCATGTACTCGGTCGCGCCGCCATGCACGCGCAAGGCGCGCAGGCGCGTGGCCAGCGCGGCGTCGTTGGTCGTGACCAGCCCGGCCTCGCCCGCCGCGCCTAAATTTTTCGACGGGTAGAAACTGAAGCAGCCGATACGGCCCATCGAGCCGGCGCGCCGCCCCGCATCTTCCGCGCCGATGGCCTGCGCGGCGTCTTCGATGACCGCCAACTTGTGCTGCGCCGCCACCTCGCCTATTGCATCCATCTCGGCGCACTGCCCGTAGAGATGCACGGGCAGGATCGCGCGCGTGCGCTCGGTAACGGCGGCGGCGATGAGCGCGGGGTTGATGTTGTAAGTGTTAGGCTCGATGTCCACGAAGACGGGCCGCGCGCCGGTGCGGGCGATTGCGCCGCCGGTGGCGAAGAAGGTGAACGGGGTAGTGATGACCTCGTCGCCCGCTTTCACATCAAGGGCCATGAGCGCGAGCAGGAGTGCGTCGGAGCCGGAGCCGCAGCCGATAGCGTGTTGCACCTGCGAGTATTGCGCGAGCTCCGTTTCCAGCGCGCTGACCTCCGGCCCTAAGACGAACTGGAGCGAGTCGAAGACGCGCTCAATGGCCGCGCGCAACTCTGCGCGCAACGGGTCGTACTGCATTTTCAGATCAAGCAGCGGGACTTGCATCGTCGGCGCTGCGGTCATCATCGTCGCATTATTGGATCTCAATCAAACGGCCTCCCTGATTAATTGATTGTTGCGCCGCTTCGAGCAGGCGCACGACGCGAAGCCCGGCCGCGCCATCGGTGAGCGGGCGACGTTGGGCCTGAATCGCATCGAGAAATTCGGCGCAGACGTGCGCGAGCGCTTCGGTCGAGTCGAGCTTGGGCACCCACACGTCGCCGGTGCGATAGCTGACGAGCGTGCGATAGGCGGCGGCCTTGTCCGTGGCGGACTCAATGCGGCTCGCCGTCACGCCCTTATCATAGACGCGCACCTTCTCGGTCGGCTCGATGTCGTCATAGACGATCATCTTACGGCTGCCGGCGATGAGCGTGCGGCGAATCTTGACGGGCGCGAGCCAGTTGAAATGAAAGTGCGCGATGAACTGGTCAGCGAAGCGGAGCATGACGTAAGCGATGTTCTCGATGCCCTGCTCGATGTGGCTGCTGCCCGTGGCCGTGAGCGCGACGGGGTCGCGCGCGACGAGAAAATCCATGATCGAGAGATCGTGCGGCGCTAAATCCCAGACGACGTTGATGTCGCGTTGGAAGAGACCGAGGTTGATGCGGACTGAATCAAAATACAAGAGGTCGCCGATCTCGCCGCTGTCCACGATCTCCTTGATCTTGCGCACCGCGCCCGTATAGACGAAGGTGTGATCGAGCATCAAGGTCAAGCCGCGCGTCTCCGCGAGTGCGATCAACTCTTGGGCCTCACGTGTGTTCGTCGTGAACGGTTTTTCCACCAGCACATGCTTGCCCGCCAGCAGCGCGGCCTGCACGAACGGGTAGTGGGTGGCGACGGGCGTGGCGATGACGACAGCAGCAAGGGCCGGATCGGCGAGCAGTTCGTGATAGTCAGTGGCCGTGCGCGCGTAAGGGTAGCGCCGGCCAATCTCGTGCAGCCGTTGCGCGTCCACATCGCAAATCCAGCGCAAGTCCGCCGCTTCGTTCTCCACAAAGTTGCGGATCAGATTCGGCCCCCAGTAGCCGCAGCCGATGATGCCGATGGACGTCATAAGAACAGTGACAAGTAACGAGTGACGAGTGACGAGCAAGACGAAGTTTTTAACTTGTCACTCGTCACTCGTTACTCGTCACTGCTTTATTACCCGCGCCGGATTGCCGGCGACCGTTGCGTCGGGCGGGACGTTGCGCGTGACGACCGCGCCTGCGCCGACCGTTGCATGTGCGCCGATCTCCAGGCCGCCTAAGATTGTCGCGCCCGTGCCGATGCTTGCGCCGCGCCGGACGATGGTGCGCTCAAGCAGCCAATCGGCTTCGGTTTGTGGTGTGCCGTCGCGGTTGGTGGCGCGCGGATGGCGGTCGTTGATGAATTGGACGCCGTGCCCGATGAAGACCTCGTCTTCAATCTCGACGCCCTCGCAGATGAATGTGTGACTGGAGATTTTGCAGCGTGCGCCGATGCGTGCGCCCTTCTGAATCTCGACGAACGTGCCGATGCGCGTCTCGTCGCCGATCTCGCAGCCGTAGAGATTGACGAAGTTGTAGAGGCGCACGTCGCGGCCGAGTTACGTCCGGCGCGACGACGCAAAACTCGCCCAGCATTACGCGCTCCGCCCGTCCGCGCCCGCCTGCGCGCCCTCGGTCTCTTCCGCTTCGTCGTCCTGCCCGTAGTAGTTCGAGTAGTAGCCGTAGCCGTAATAGGAATCGTTGGCATCCAGCTTCACGTTGTTTAAGACGATGCCGAAGATGTGCGCGCCCACGTCAAGCAACTGCTGCTTGGCACGGCGCACGACCGCGCGCGACGAGCGGCCGCCATGCACGACGAGCATCACGCCGTCCACCATCGTCGAAAGGATCGACGCATCGGTGAAAGAGATCGCGGGCGGCGAATCTATGATGATGTGCGTGAAGTGATCGGTCAGTTGCTGGAGCAGCCGGCGCATCTGTTCCGAGCCGAGCAATTCGGCCGCGTTCGGCGGCACGGGGCCGGAGGTGATGACTTTCAGGTTCGGCTGCCGGTCGAACGGTTGCAGGATGTCGCTTAACGGCGCGTCGCCCGATAGGAAGTTCGTCACGCCGCGCGTGTTCGCCATCTGGAAGTGCGTATGCACGCGCGGGCGGCGCAGGTCGCAATCGAGAATCAACACTTCCGCGCCGGTCTGCGCGAGCATCATCGCCGTGTTGACGGCGGTGGTCGTCTTGCCTTCCGACGGTTGGCTCGATGTGACCAACACGGTCTTCGGCGGCTGCCCGGCGGACGAGAGCAAGAGCGACGTGCGCAGGTGGCGATAAGCTTCCGCGACGGGCGAGCGCACCTCTTCGATGAGGGTGAGCGCGGTGCTGTCCGCGCCGTCATGCACGGGCACGGTGTTGCGCCCGAACGCCAAACGACGCGCCTCGCGCGGCGCGGGGATGAGCGCGAGCGTCGGCAAGTGTACGTGCCGGTCTACGTCTTCGATGGACTTGAGCGTGTCGTCCAGGTAGTCGAGCAGGAAAGCGAGACCGATGCCTGCGCTGAGCGCAAGCAAGAGCGCGATCATAATGTAGCGCACGCGCGGCGGCCCGACGAGGGTCGGTGTGCGCGCAGCCGTCTGAATCGAAATGTTGCTGGGCTGATCCTGCCCGGCCAGATCAAGCTCGTTCTTTTTCTGGATGAGCGTTTGATATATCTGCTTGTTCGATTCGAGTTGCTGCTGGATGTTGCCAAGACCGATTACGCTGATCCCTTGTATGACAGCGACGCCGCGCTCTCTGTCGTAAGACTTCTTCAAATCAGCTTCGCGTCGCTTCGCCGCATCAAGCTGTGCGGCTAGGCCGCTCAGCTTGTCCTTGGCGGCTTTGTCCAACGCCCGTTGGGTCTGGTCGATCTGCGCCTGATTCTGTTTTGCCTCCGGCCACTCCTTGGTGTATTTCTCAAGCAACGCCTGCCGCTTCTCTTGCAAGTCCGCGAGCTTGGTTTGCAGTGCCTGCACCTGCTTGTCTTCCTGCACAATCGGAATCGAGAGCATGTCTGCCGCCGCCAGCGTGCGCTGGGCGGCGTCGTACTCAGCTTGTAGCTGCTTGACCTTGTTCTCCGCTTCAAGCGCTTGGGCGCTCTGCGTCTCGACGCGCACGGCCGTTTCGTTCGATCCTTTCATGGTTGGATCGAACGGCAGGTTTTTCGCCCGCATGTAAACTATGCGCTGCTGTTCGAGTTGCGCGATCTGCGCTTGTACTTCGTTGATCTGCTTCGCGGTGGATTCCCGCACAGTCTCTGTGTTGCCCGATTCGCGGGCTTGATCGCGCTTGATGAAGACGGCCGCGAGCGTATCGGCTATTGTGCGCGCCAGTTCCGGGTCGCTGTGCTGAAAGCGTATGTCAACGAGATTAGTGCGCTCCTCCGGATCGACCGTCAGGTTGGCCAGCAGCGCATTTTCATAAGGCTCAAGTTGTCTTAACTGTTCCGCTGTCAGCTTCGTGTCCGTGCCGGGCGTGGTCTCGTTCGCGACCGTTAAGCCGCCCTCCGCGCCGGGCGCAGCCTCATCCGGCTTCGCCTTGTCGCGCGCAAGCGTGCGGCGCAGGGTGGTGAACAGACTGCTGCGCGCCTGCCCGCCGAGGAACGCCGGATTGTTCTGAAGACCAAGTTGGAGGATGACTTCGCGATGCAGACTGGGATTTTCCAACAGCTTCAACTGCGTGCCCCAGTACTGCGGGTCTGATCCCGCGTTCACCGTGATCTGCGCCGTCTTGATAAAGCTCTTGGGCTTCTGCTCGATCTGGATGACGGTCTTCGCCTCGTATTGCGAGGGCAGGCGGTACATCTGAATCGCAACGAGCGTAGTGACGACCGTGACCAGACTGAGGATGAGCCACTTGCGTTTGAGCACGACGTTCAGGTAGTCGCGCAGGTGCGTCGGCTCGGTGATCGAGTATGAGCCGGTGACTTGCACATTCTGCGCCAGATCGCGCAAGGGACGGTCAATGTTTCCGGCCGGGGTCAACGGCATCAAACGATTATCTTGAGACATCTTTCTCCAACCTTACTTCTAAAACCGGTTCGGACACGCGGGCACGCCGGGGCGGCCACGAATATAGCAGAGCGCGTGGGGAAAGGATAAAGCAAGCGCGGGCAAAGTGGAAAACGAAAAAGGCGAAAACCGCAGTGCGCAACGTGCGGCCGCATCTATGCGTTCCCCGTCTGCCTAAGTTGTCGCCCCCTCCGCCGCGAACTCCGCAAGCGCCAAGCGCCAGTCAGACAGTGCCGCCAACCCGATGGCTTCTGACAGCAAGCAGCGCAGGCAAGAGTTGCGCGGGCGCGGCGCGGGCCGTTGCAACGAGTCCATCGAGACCTCTTCGATCACGGTCTCTTTGTTGCCCGCCAACTCTGCGGCGGCCCGCGCGAAACCTGCGAAACTCGTGCCCGCGCCGCTGCCCGCGACGTGATAGACGCCGGGCAGATCGCGCGCGGCCAATTCGCGCAGACGCGCGGCCAAGTGCGGCGCATAGGTCGGCGTGCCGTAGGCGTCGCCGATGGCCTGCATCCGTTCGCCCCGCCGCGCCCGCGCCAACACAGTCGCCAGAAAATTCTTGCCGCCGGGACCGAAGACCCAGCCCGTGCGCACGACGATGGTGCGCGCCGCCGCCACCTGCGCCAGCCATTCGCCTTTGAGTTTCGACAGCCCGTAGGCACTACGCGGTGCGGGGTTGTCGCGCTGCGTGTAGCAACCCGGCTTGTCGCCCGCGAATACGTAGTCGGTCGAGATGGTGACGAAGGACGCGCCCGCGTGCCGGCTGGCATGCGCGAGTGTTTCGACCGCGACGGCGTTGAGCGCCAGCGCACGCTCCGG
>JANMAD010000467.1:0-6108 GCA_031359515.1 Acidobacteriota bacterium
GCCCTACAGCGTGAACTGGACGAACGTGCCGCCGGGCCGCTATACGGTCTCGGCACGCACCGTCGCCAACACCGGCGCACGCGCGAGTTCCACCTTCGCCGACATTACCGTCGCGGCGCAAAGTTTCAATATCAACGGGCACGTCATGGACAGCAACGGCGCGGCGCTCGGCGGCGTAGGCGTGTCGTTGACGAACGGCGCAACGAACACGAACGTGACGACTGACGTTGCGGGTAACTACTCGTTCAACGGCGTCACGGGCGGTGGCAACTACACGGTCGCGGCGGCGGCGAGCGGCTTAACCTTCAACCCCGGCACGGCCACTTTCAACAACCTGAGCAGCAACCAGATCGCCGACTTCAACGTCGTGCGGCCAAGCATGGCGAACGGCAGTTTAATCATCAGTGAATTTCGCCTGCGCGGCCCCGGCGGGTCGGCGGACGAATTCGTCGAGTTGTATAACAACACCGATGCGCCGATCACCATCAATGCCGTGGACAACTCGCAGGGCTGGGCGGTCGTCTCGCTCGCCGATGAGGCGCTCCGCTTCACGATCCCGAACGGCACGACGATTCCGGCGCGCGGTCATTACCTCGCCGTGAACTCGACCAGCTACAGTCTGGCCGGGCCGGGCGCGGGCGACAATACGTTCACCGCCGACCTACCGGACAACACGGGCCTTGCGCTCTTCCGCACGAGCGCTCCGCAGCAGTTCACGACCGCCAACGCGCTCGACGCCGTCGGCTTCAGCGGCGCGACGGCACAGTACGGCGCGCTCGCCGCCGTCTATCGGGAGGGTACGCCGCTCGCGCCCACCGCCACAGTTGTCGGCCAGTTAGAGCAGTACAGTTTCATCCGCAAGTTGGCTTCCGGCTTGCCACAGGACACGGGCGATAACACGCAAGACTTCGTACTCGTCTCTACGACGGGGACAGTCGGCGGCGCACCCGTCGTCCTCGGCGCACCATCGCCGGAGAATGTGGCGAGTCCGCTTCAGCGCAACGCACAACTGAAAGCCGCGCTCATTGACCCGCAACAGCCCTCGACGGCTGTGCCCAATCGCGTGCGCGACACAACAGCTAATGTGTGCGGTAACGCGAACTGCGCGCTCGGCACTTTGACTATCCGGCGCAAGTTTACGAACAGAACGGGCCAGATCGTCACAGCCTTGCGCTTCCGCATCGTGGACATCACCACGCTGAACTCGCCGAACGCGGGTGGGACGCAGGCCGACTTGCGGGCGCTGGACTCTAGCGATGTGATAGTGACAACGAGCAGCGGCACACTCATGGTCAAGGGCACAATCGTCGAGCAGCTGCCAGCGCAAGGACTGGGCGGCGGGCTAAACACGGCGCTGGTTGTTACCCTGCCGGGCGGCGCACTCGCACCGAACGCCAGCGTCGCGGTGCAATTCACGCTCGGCGTGCAGCAGGGCGGCAGCTTCCGCTTCCTCGTCAACGTCGAGGTGCTGACCGGGGCGTCCATGTCTGCTGCTCCGCCAAAGAGTAGTCAACTGATGTTAAAGCAGCCGGGCAATCAGTAGCCACGCCGCTTTTGTCAGCGCAACTGAGACCGGCACAAGCCCTGCTAGGCGGCTTGTGCCGGTCTTAGCGTGCGACCGTTTGCGCGGCTGAGAGCCTCCTCTCATCGTTTCCCAACCCCCGTATAAGTGTGCTATCGCACAGACGGACTTTCCTCGCGGGTGCTACTCATAAAGTGTCAGTCCTTGTTGAGCATTCAGGGCTCGCCATCAGGATCGGACTCGTCATCCTCTTCTGTGTCGTCTGTCGTCTTTCATGACCTGATTAAATCAAGGAATTCTCTCATGCCATCCCCCAAAGAAGTTGTGCTGGTTGAAGACCAGTTGCTCGCCACCCGGCCCAATGAGGCCAACAACGGGACTAAGCCCCAGCAGCCGCAAGTAGGACTGCGGACTTCGGAAATCCGTTACCGGCGGCTCTTCGAGGCCGCACGCGACGGCATCCTGATTCTTAATGCCATCACGCTAAAAATCACTGATGTGAATCCATTTATGACGGAGTTGTTGGGTTATTCCCATGCCGAATTTCTGGGCAAGGAGCTTTGGGAGATCGGTTTCTTCAGCGATAAGGAGGCGAGTCAGGACGCGTTTCGCGAGTTGCAGGCGACAGGCTATCTACGCTACGAAGATTTACCGCTCCAAACCAAAGAGGGAACGCTGCAAGAGGTGGAGTTTGTCAGCAATATCTATACAGAAGACGGCCAGCAAGTTATTCAATGCAACATCCGCGATATCACTGTCCGCAAGCACACGGAGGCAGAACATGGACTGCTTTTGGAGAGCGCGCGGACTGCACGCGCGGAGGCTGATACAGCTAACACGATTAAGGATGAATTTCTCGCCGTCGTGTCACATGAATTGCGTACTCCCCTGACCTCGATTCTCGGCTATGCAAGACTGCTCATGGCCGGCAGTCTTGACGAGCAAGCAGCAAACCGTGCGCTTGAGACCGTCGTGCGCAACGCCCTCGCGCAAAGACGCCTCATTGATGATCTGCTCGACATCTCGCGCATCATCACAGGCAAACTCCGCCTCGAGGTGCGCCCCGTTGAGCTCACGCCGATCATCGAGACAGTCGTTAACAGCATGCGCCCGACGGCAGAGGCAAGAAGCATACATCTCCAGATAGCACTTGATGCACGCATCGGCCCCGTCTCTGGCGATCCCGACCGACTCCAACAAATTATCTGGAATCTATTAACCAATGCGATCAAGTTCACGCCCAAAGGCGGGCGCGTCGAGGTGTGGTTGGAGCGCATCGCCGCCCACGTTGAGATCACCATCAGCGACACGGGGCAAGGCATCGCGCCCGATTTTCTGCCCCACGTCTTCGACCGCTTCCGCCAGTCCGACTCGTCGAGCACGCGCAGGCACGGCGGGCTGGGCCTCGGCCTCTCCATCGTGCGCCAACTGGTTGAGCTGCACGGCGGCACGATTACGGCGACGAGTCCGGGTGCAGGCGCGGGCACAACTTTCAAGCTCATCCTTCCACTGCTGAGCGTCCATCACGAACTGAGTGCCGGAGAGATGACGCGCCCCCTGAGTGAGAGTAATCCGTTGACCGACCGGCAGCCATCGCTTAATGATCTACGGGTACTCGTCGTTGAAGACGAACCGGATGCGCGCGAACTTGTCGCAGTGGTGCTGACGCGGTGCGGCGCGGAAGTGGTCGCTGTCGAATCAGCAGTTGAAGCGCTGGTAGAAATGGAGCGCGGGCGGTTCGACGTGCTGGTCTCGGACATCGGCATGCCGGCGATGGATGGCTATGCGCTGATCAGCAAAATTCGTCAGTTACCGTTAGAGCGCGGCGGCAGAATTCCGGCCGCGGCACTAACGGCCTATGCCGGAGTCGAAGACCGGATGCGCATCCTCTTGGCGGGCTACCGGACGCACATTCCGAAGCCGGTCGAACCAGCCGAACTGGCCACCGTGGTGGCTAATCTAGCCGAGCGTTACACCGTGCCGCTAGCTATTTAAGCGAAGATGAGGACATCGGGCAGGTACAGGTTAAATTGATTATCTATACTAGAGGAGTCAGTGATGAGCGCAGACATAAAGCAGAAGATAGACACGAACTCTACGGAATTCAACGAAGGGGTTGAAGCCGGACTGAATTCCGTTGCGGACACAAAGAACTGGCAAGCCGGTAATGCTTTGGGCCAAGCACTGAAAGCAAAAAGTGCGCCGACAGAGTTGATTGCTGAAAACCCTGTCAACGAAATTGCGGCCCCGCTTTTTATGAGCGATAGCCCGGAGGGGCAAAAAGGAACCGCTCAAGATGAGAAGGATGCGACGGGAGAGTAGCTAATACGTTTTACAGCTACCCACAGCCCTCCACCTTGAGCGGCCCGCTAGAACTGTCAACAAGTGCCGTGCGGGAATGAATGTTAGAGGCAGGCAGATCACCTTAAGCAGCCAGACCATGCTATAGGCTTACCTTTCACACATCCCGTGCAGACTCTTACATGCCCATGCCGCCGCCCATCCCGCCGGACATTGCGCCGGATTTATCAGCTTCTTGTATCTCGGAGATGAGCGCTTCAGTGGTGAGCATCAAGCCCGCGATTGACGCGGCGTTTTGCAGCGCGCAGCGTGTGACCTTCGCCGGGTCGATAATGCCCGCGGCCACCAAGTCTTCAAATTTATCAGTCGCTGCGTTGTAGCCGACGTTGGCATTATTTTCAGCGCGCACTTTCTCGACAATCACCGCGCCCTCTTTGCCGGCGTTTTGCACGATCTGGCGCAGCGGCTCTTCCAGCGCGCGTTTGACGATGGTGACGCCGATCTGCTCGTCTATATCGCCGCTGACTTCCCCAGCTTCGTCTGGCTCGAAAATCTTGAATTTGTCGAGCGCCTTCGCTGCGCGAATTAGCGTCACACCGCCGCCCGGCACGATGCCTTCTTCCACGGCCGCGCGGGTCGCGTGCATCGCGTCTTCCACGCGCGCCTTCTTCTCTTTGAGTTCCGTCTCGGTGGCCGCGCCGACGCGAATCACTGCCACGCCGCCGACGAGTTTCGCCAAACGCTCTTGCAGCTTCTCGCGGTCGTAGTCCGACGTGGTGTCTTCCATCTGCGCTTTAAGTGTTTTCACGCGCCCGTGCAAGTCTTCGGTGTTGCCCGCGCCATCAATGATGATCGTGTTCTCTTTGTCAATCGTCACCCGCTTGGCGCTGCCCAAATCTGCAAGCAGGACGTTCTCCAGCTTGATGCCGAGGTCTTCGCTGATCACTTTGCCGCCGGTCAACACCGCGATGTCTTCGAGCATGGCTTTACGCCGGTCGCCGAAGCCGGGTGCCTTCACGGCCGCCACATTGAGTGTCCCGCGCAGTTTATTCACCACGAGGGTCGCCAACGCTTCGCCTTCGACATCTTCCGCAATGATGAGTATCGGCCTCGCTTGCTTGGCGGCCTGTTCCAGCACCGGCAGCATGTCGCGCATCGAAGAGATTTTCTTCTCACTTATGAGAATGACTGGATTCTCGAGCACCGCTTCCATGCTGTCCGGGTCTGTCACGAAGTACGGCGAAAGATAGCCGCGATCAAACTGCATCCCTTCGACAAACTCCAGGTCTGTCTCCATCGTCTTCGATTCTTCAACCGTGATGACGCCGTCCTTGCCGACCTTATTCATCGCTTCTGCAATCAGTGCACCGATGGTGCTGTCGCCGTTGGCCGAGATCGTGCCGACCTGCGCGATCATCTCGCCCTTGACCGGCTTCGCCATCTTCTTGATCTCCGCAGTCGCGCGTTCGACCGCTTTGTCAATGCCGCGCTTCAAGGCCATGGGGTTTGCGCCGGCCGCGACCGTCTTCACGCCCTCGCGGAAAATCGCTTGGGCGAGCACAGTCGCCGTCGTCGTACCGTCGCCCGCGACATCCGAAGTCTTCGAGGCGACTTCCTTCACCATCTGCGCGCCCATGTTCTCGAGCGAGTCCTTCAACTCGATCTCTTTGGCTACCGTGACACCGTCTTTGGTGATTGTCGGCGAGCCGAATTTCTTGTCGAGCACGACGTTGCGCCCACGAGGGCCGAGCGTGATTTTCACCGCGTCGGCAAGTATGTTAACGCCGCGTAAGATTGCTGCCCGCGACTCTTCGCCATGAACTATTTGCTTTGCCATAATCTTTCTCTTTTCTCCTAATCAAATTATTGGTGACGCCCCGAAGGATGTAGCCGATCAAACTAGCTGCCGGCGAAGGACTACTTGCCGCTCTTCTTGCCGCTGGTCGAGACACCGCCCCCGGCCGAGCCGGCCGCCGCGCCCGCGCGTTTGATGATGCCGAGAATTTCATCCTCGCGCATTATCAACAGCTCTTCACCGTCAATCTTGATTTCAGAACTGGTGTACTTGCCGAACAAGATGCGGTCGCCCGCCTTAACATCCAGCGTCTGGCGCGTGCCATCTTCCCGATACTTGCCTGCACCCGCGGCGAGCACTTCGCCCTCTTGGGGTTTCTCTTTGGCCGAGTCCGGGATGATGATGCCGCCGCGCACCTGCTCGCCTTCGGCAATGCGCTTCACGATTACGCGGTCATGTAGTGGTTTGATATTCGTCGTCATAACTTATT
>JANMAD010000487.1:0-10493 GCA_031359515.1 Acidobacteriota bacterium
TGCCAACGCCGGCCCTTGCGCACGCGCAGCGCAGTTCTTTTAGCAAGGCGGGCAAGGCCGCACGGCCCGCACAGTCGCCGGCCTGCGCAAACAGTGGGCGCGAGCAAGAGGTTTCGCCCTACGTGGTCACGACCGCGATCAACGCCGGTTCGGACGGCTTCAACGCAGACAACAACTAACCAGACACGCGCATAAACTGAGAAAGCAGGGACGCCGCGCGACCGTGCAGACACGAGCGAGCGGGCCAGGGCAGAGAGTTTTTGCGCCAACAGACAGGAAATTTTTAGATGAGAACGAAACTAATCGCCACATTTACCGCGCTCGCCCTGACCGGCGCAATGAGCTTTGCTTACGCCTGCACGGCGCGCACGCATGTACTAGCCGCTACGCGCAACGTCAGCGCAGATGACGACGACATGCGCGAGCGCGACGAGCAGGATGGGCGGTTTCAACTTGCGCCCGGTGCGGAGGTCACGGTGAATTCGCTGAGCGGCTCGGTCAAGATCGAGACCGCCGAGACGGACACGGCTGAAGTTCACGTCGTCCGCACGGCGCGCACGCGCGCAGATTTGGATTGCCGGCCCGTGCGGCTGGAACAGACCGGCGCGGGCTTGCGCGTTGACGGGCAAGAGAACCGGCGACAGTGTCGCAACGCGCACGTCAATCAGTCCGTCACGCTACGTCTGCCCCGGCGTGTGCAACTCAATGTCAATTCCATCAGTGGTCATGTAACTGCGGGCGACATAGACGGCCCGGCTTCATTTAACAGCATCAGCGGCCACGTGACGGTCGGCAACGTGCGCGGCCCCGTCCGTTGCAACAGCATTAGCGGGCACGTGGAGATCGCTTCCGCGTTGGACGCGGCCTCGTTCACCTCGATCAGCGGTCACGTCACGATCAATATCTCGCGCCTCGGCGAGCGCGGATTGAAAGCGCAGAGCATCAGTGGCAGCGTGGACGTTGGGTTGAGCGATGACGTGAACGCGGACGTGCATGTCGAGAGCATTAGCGGCTCGGTGACAGCCGATGGCGCACGCATCACAGTCAATAAGCTGAGCGCGAACGAGTTCACGGGTCGCGTCGGCACGGGCGGCGCGCCGCTGGAGTTCTTCAGTATCAGCGGCAACATACGCCTCCATCGCGCGGGCGTCTAAGTTTCGGGCGGAGAATCTTTTGAGGGGTTTGTGTCCTGCCCCGTGAAAACTTTTGTCGCTTGCACGAGGGGAAGAACGCGCCAGTTGCCGGAGGGCGGGGCAGGACGCAAGCGCAAGATTGAGGAGATGAAAATGAGATTCAGAACGACTTACTTGTCCTTGTGCGCGCTCGGCGCGTTGCTCGTTGCGCCGTTTGCGGCCGACCGTCTGCCGGCGCGGGGAGCGAGCGCGGGCGCGCAGTTTAATAACTTCACGGCCGCCGCACAGGAACGCGACAAGCGCGACGATAACGACAACTGGCCCGAGCATGATGCGTTCGATCAGAACTATCAACTCGCCGCCGGCGCGCTCGTGAAAGTGTCGGGCATCAACGGCACGGTCAACGTCGAGACGACGAACTCATCAACCGCTGAAGTCCACGTCATGCGCTCGGCGCGCACGCGCGCAGCCCTTGAGCGCCATCGCGTCATCGTCGAGCAGACCGCGACGGGTCTCTACATCCATGGCGAGAATGACAAGCATGGCGATTGGGATGATCGGCGTGACAATGGAGTGCGCCAGCGCGTGACGCTCCGCTTGCCGCGCCAGATCGAACTGAACGCGAGCGGCATCAACGGGCGCACGACCGTTGGCGAAGTGGACGGCCCCGTCCGGCTCTCCGGCATCAACGGCCGCGTCGAGGTGGCGCAGGCGCGCGGCTATTCGGATATTTCGGGCATCAACGGCTCGGTCACGATCATGATCACGCAGTTGGGCGAGCGCGGCATCCGCGTGAGCGGCGTCAACGGCGGCGTCGAGTTGCGCTTCGCCGATGCCTTGAATGCCGATCTGCATGTGAACGGCATCAACGGCTCGGTGGATGCCGACGTGCCGAACGTCGTGGTGCAGGGGCGCATCAATCGCTCAAATTTCAACGCGCAGATCGGCACGGGCGGCGCGCCGATCAATGTCTCCGGCGTGAACGGGCACGTGCGCCTCGCGCCGCGCAGTTAAGCGCCCGTCAGGCTCAGGCGGCGGGCGTGCGCCGGGGTGAGAATGTCGGGCTCCCTTCTCGCCGTGAGCGTGTCCGCCGCCTGTCTCTTGCTGGATCGAAACATAGAAGCTTGGCACAAGCAGGAAAACATGCTCCACGAATGCACACGAAAAAACACGAAGCAAAACCTACGAATGTTCGTGTTGTTTCGTGTGCATTCGTGGATAAGCTTTTAGGCTTTTGTCCCAATATCGTAGGTTTCGCTTTAGCTTTATCAAACGGACGAACGTGACAATGAATAAACGAATCACCAATTTTACTGTCGTAGTCCTGCTTGCGCTCTTTACGTCGGCTGGCAGCACGCTGGCGCAGCGCGAATCGCGCGAGTTGCTGCGCGAAGAGTTTCATCAAACTTATCAATTCGCGGCGGACGGGCGCATCGTGTTGCACAACATTAACGGCGCTGTCCACATACAGGGTTGGGAGCGCGCTGAGGTGCGGTTGGATGCGGTCAAGACTGCGTACAAGCAGACGCGCTTGACCGAAGCCAACATCGAAGTGCGCCCCGCCGCCGACAGCATCGAGATACGCACTCGTTATCCGTCTGAATCGCAGAACTTCACGGATGAAGCGCCGCGCCGTTACGACAATCCGGCGAGCGTCGAGTACACCTTGACCGTGCCGCGCGGCGCACGGCTCGAGAACATCGAGTTGATCAACGGCGCGCTCGATCTCGCGGGCTTAAACGGCGAGGTACACGCTTCGTGCATCAACGGCAAATTGACGGCGCGCGAGTTGAAAGGTGAAGCGAAGCTGTCCACGATCAACGGCACGCTCGACGCCGCTTTCGGCCAACTCGACGCGGCCAAGTCCATCGCGCTTAGCTCCGTCAATGGTCTGGTCTCGCTGACGCTGCCCTCCGACACCAATGCGAGCGTGAAGGCCAGCACCATTCACGGCACGATCACGAACGACTTTGGGCTGCCCGTGCGCCAAGGGCGCTACGTTGGCACAGACCTTGAGGGGCAACTCGGTCAAGGCGGCCCGCGCGTCAAGCTCAACAACGTCAACGGCACGATCCGTGTCCAGCACGCGGGCGACGGGCGCAGTTTGAGTCACGCGACGAACCAACTCACGAACGCGGACAGTGACGGCTATGGGCCGTCGGAGGGTGAGATTCAACGGCAGGTTGAGCGCGAGGTCGAGCAGGCGCGCCGCGAAGCCGAGCGCGCAGGCGAAGAAGCGCGCCGTGCGGCTGAAGAGGCCCGGCGTGAAGTTGAGCAAGCGCAACGCGAAGGCGGACAAGCGAAGCGCGAGGCGCAACGCGAACGCGAACAGGCGCAACGTGAAGCGGAGCGAGATCGCACTGAAGCGCAACGTGAAGCTGAGCAGGCGCGTGTAGAGGCGCAACAGGAAGCGAAACAAGCGCGCGAGGAAGCACAACGCGAGGCGCAAGAGGCGCAACGCGAGGCCGCACGCGAGCGCGCGGAGGCTTTGCGCGCGGCCGAGCACGAGCGGGCTGAGGCCTTGCGCGAGCAGGAGCAAGCCCGGCGTGAGGTTGCGCAGGCGCAAAGGGAAGCGGAGCGTGAGCGGCGTGATGCGGAACGCGAAGCTGAACAGGCACGCCGCGAAGCCGAGCGCGCCAGCGCGGAGGTCGAGCGCGAGGGGTTCAACACGAACGACAACCACAACTATCCGCTCGTCGAGCGCGAGACGAAATCGTTCGCCGTCGCCGGCACGCCGCGCGTCCGCGTCGAGACGTTCGATGGCGTAATCTCGATAGAAGCGTGGGACAAGGCGGAAGTGCAGTTCACGGCCGTCAAACGCGCACGTGACGCGCAGGCGATGCGGGCCGTGCATCTGCGCGCCGAGCAGACCGGCGCGGCGGTCAACATCATCGCCGAGGCCGACAAAGTGCAGCGGCGGCCGGGGTACGATACGGACGCGACCGTTGCGCTCGAAGTTCGCGTGCCGCGCAACACCAATCTCGACATCCACACAGGTGACGGGCGCGTGCGGCTCGCAGGCGTGAACGGTGAAGTGAATTTGCGCACGGGCGATGGCGCGGTGGACGTGAGCGACGGGCGCGGACGTTTGCACATCGAGACAGGCGACGGGCGCGTGCGTATCGCCGGCTTCAACGGCGAAGCCGATGCGCAGTCGGGCGACGGCCGCATCACGCTCGAAGGGCGCTTCACACGCCTGACGGCGCGCACGAACGATGGCGGTATCTCGCTGACGATGCCGGCGGACGTTGATGCGACGATTGAAACTAATGCCGGGTTGGTGGTGAACGACGGGCTGGCCGTGGTGGCCGATGGCGGCAACGAGGCGCAACAAGTGCGACGTTGGCGCGTGGGGCGCGGCGGCGGTTTAATCAGCTTGCGCACAAGCGCCGGCTCAATCTACCTGCGCCGCGCGGACAGCACGGTGGGCGTGCGCTGAAAGGATGAGGGATGAGGGATGAGGGATGAAAAGGATCGGGTTACCTGTGTGCTCATTCTTTCATCCTTCATCTTTTATCCTTCGATTCTGCGATGAAACATTTCCGCGTGTCCCTCCGTCTAAGTTCACACAGCCGCTTGCGCTTGAGCCGTTAGTCCGTCGTAAGACAGCCACGCACGTGCAATCTTTAGGCGGCGAAAGCCAATGAAAAAATTAGTCCTCCTCAGTATATGTTTATGCTTCTGCGCTTCGCCTGCGCCGGCCCAGTCAGCGCAGGTTGCCGCATCTCCGGCGCAAACGGCCAACACGCAGTCGCCCGCCGCGCTCAATGCTGCCGCGAGTGCGCCGGCCGCGCCGGCCGCAAAACCGGTGGGCGGCAAGCCCGTGCTGCCGGCCGAGAAGACCCGCCCCGTCCGCCTCACGCGCTTTGCGCAGCCGCCGGTGATTGACGGCAAACTCGACGATGCTGCCTGGCAGACGGCCGCCGTCTTCAAAGATTTCTATCAAGTGCAGCCGGGCGATAACATCGCGCCGTCGCAAACATCGGAAGCGATGATCGGGTACGACGCGAAGTTTCTCTATCTCGCTTTCCGCGCGCACGATGAGCCGGGCAAAGTGCGCGCCACCATCGCCAAGCGCGATAACATTTTTGACGACGACTTCATCGGCGTCTATCTCGACACCTACAACGACAAGCGCAAGGCGTTCGAGTTCTTCTTCAATCCGCTCGGCGTGCAGGGCGACGCGACGCGCACCGAAGGCTCAGGCGAAGATTTCAGCGTGGACTTCGTGCATGAGTCGAAGGGCATCGTCAGCGATGAAGGCTACACCGTCGAGGTGGCGATCCCGTTTAAGTCGCTGCGCTATGAGCCGGGCAAGGACAAACTCTGGGGCTTGCATATCTTCCGGAAGATCAAGCGCTACAACGGCGAGCTTGATTCGTGGATGCCGCTGGCGCGCGACGTGTCCGGCACACTCAATCAAGAGGGCTACATCACGGGGCTGGAAGGTCTGGCGACCGAGCGCACGCTGGAATTGATTCCGAGTTTCACCGCCTCAGAGACCGGTAAGCGCGCACGCTCGCGCACACCGGGCGGCCCTGACCGCATCGTCAATCAACCGCTTGGCTTTGATCCCGGACTGAACGTCAAGTTCGGTCTGTCTTCGACCATCACGCTCGACGCCGCGCTCAATCCGGACTTCGCGCAGGTCGAAGCGGACGCCACCGTCGTCACCGCGAACCAGCGTTTCCCGATCTTCTTTGAAGAGAAGCGGCCATTTTTCCTTGAAGGCAAGGACATCTTCCAGACGCCGCTGACGGTCGTGCATACGCGCGCCATCATCGATCCCGATTACGCGGTGAAGCTGACGGGCAAGCGTGGGCGCAACACCTTCGGTCTCATCCTCGCCTCCGACAACGCGCCCGGCAACTTCTCCGAAGATGATCGCACCGCCGCGTTCGTCGCCGCCGCGCGCGACCCGCTCCACCCGCCGGCGAACATCAAGCTGTTCGATAAGAACGCGACCATCGGCGTGTTGCGCTTGAAGCACGACATCGGCAAGGAGAGCGTGCTGGGTATCATCGTCACAACTTACAATTTTATTGATCGCCACAACCATGTCGGCGGCTTCGACGGGCGGCTCAAACTCGACCCCAAAACGACGATCAATTTCCAGTTGCTCGGCACGCGCTCGCACCGTTTCTTCTACAGCCCGGTGTTGAATGCTAACGAAGATCGCATCGGCAATGCCTTCGCCTATCGTTGGAGTTTCGACCGCATCGGGCGGCACTTCAGTCTCAACATGAACGGCGACGGCTATACGCGCGACTACCGCGCCGATGTGGGCTTCACCACGCGCACCAACACGAATGCAATCCGCCTCAACCCGCGTTGGAACAGCGAGCCGAAGCCGAAAGCGAAGATCGTCTCGCTACGCGCGAACGCGAACATTAACTATCAACTCGACTTTCAAGGGCGCTCGCAGCGCGTGGAGGTGCAGCCGCTCTTCGGGGTGAACCTGCAACGGCAAACGTTCCTCACCATCGGCTATCGCCGCGCCTACGAGCGGTTGATTGAAGAGGAGTTCGGCGCGAAGCGTCTGCCCGCGCGCGTGAATGCGGCGGGGGAGTTGCTGCCTGCACGGTTGGGCGCATTCTTCGGCCCCAGTTCGGAGCGTTCGACCTACAAGCACAGCATCATCGCTGTCGTCAACACAGCGCCGAGCAAGAAGTATTCATTCTTCGCGCAGATCGTGCGCGACTTGAACGTCTTCGATTTTGATTTCGGCAACGGGCGCAAGTTCCCGCGCGTCAGCCCGGCCGCCCTACAATTCGGCCAGGGCGCGCCGCTCGATCCGGGCGCGGGCGATCTGTGGAACTTGCAAGCCTCGTTCGCCTATCAGCCGTCGAACGCGCTGCGCAGCACGCTCGATTACACCAAGCAACGGCTCGTGCGCGACGATACGCACCGCGTCGCTTTCGATGAGAACATCATCACGTCGCGCACGACCTATCAATTCACGCGCTTCACCTTCGCGCGCGTGCGAGTTGATTATTCGACTTTGAATGCGCGCCTGCGCCCGCAGTTGCTCGTCGGCTGGACACCGAACCCCGGCACCGCTTTTTACGTAGGCTACAACGACGATCTGACACGCAATGGCTTCAGCCCGCTCACGCGGCAACTAGAGCCGGGCTTGCGCCGCAACGGCCGGCAATTCTTTATCAAAATGTCCTATCTGTTTCGGCGCAGTATCTAACGCCGCGGCAGACTCGCAACGTTTAAGGGGTTAAAGTTTTGAGACAAACGGGACGGCACTCTTTCGCCCACGAGTTGATGTCCGGCATGACAGGCATGCGCGCTGCGCTGTTCATCCTATCTACTTTGCTCTGCTTGCTGCCCGCGCATGCGCAGGGGTTGGCGAGCTTGAGCGACGCGCCAAAGACAACAGCGGCTGCGCCCGCCGCCGCAGCGCCGCGCCCGAAGCGGCTCGCGCCGTTGCGCACGAGCGATCTGCCCGGCGGCACGCGCATCACGATCACAGCCGACGCCGCGCTCGACGATTACTCCGCCTATCGTGAAGGCGAACGCTTCTTCGTCCTCCTACCACGCGCCAATGCTGCGGCGTCACAACGCGAGTTGGCCGCTACCACCGGCCTGACCGCCGCGCAGATCGAACAGCGCGGCGCGGATGTGCTGGTCGCTTTTACGCTCGCGCCGGGCACGACCGCACGTGTGCGCCAGAACTTTAATCGGCTCGAAGTGCTACTCGGCACGCAGGACGCGCAGGCACAACAGCAAAGCGGCGGCGAGAAAAAAGAGACCGACACCCCGCCCGCGCCTGTCTCCCCCGCGCCCGCCGCCACACCCGCCGCGGTCGTGAAAGACACTGACAAGGGGCGCAAAGGTAGTGCGCTCAGTATGCCGCCGGAGAAGGCCAATCCCGTGGGCATCCCGCGCTTCACGTCCGCGCCGGTGATTGACGGCAAACTCGACGATGCGATCTGGCAAGGGGCGGCCGTCTTCAAAGACTTCTATCAGATTCAACCGGGCGACAACATCGCGCCCTCGCGGCAGACCGAGATGATGATGGGCTACGACGCGCGCACGCTCTACATCGCCTTTCGTTGCCACGATGAACCGGACAAAGTGCGCGCCACCGTGCCCAAGCGCGACAACATTTTCGACGACGATTACGTCGGCATGTTCCTCGACACCTTCAACGATCAGCGCAAAGCCTATACGTTCTTCTTCAGCCCGCTTGGCGTGCAGGCCGATGGCATCAAGACGGCTGACGGGAACGAGGATTACAGTCCCGACATCGTGATGGACTCGAAAGGCACGCTCACGGCGGATGGCTACACGGTTGAGATCGCGATCCCGTTCAAGTCTCTGCGTTATGAAGCGGGCAAGGACAAACTCTGGGGCGCGCAGTTCTTCCGGCGCATCAAGCGGTTCAACAACGAGCTTGATTCGTGGCGACCCGTGTCGCGCGATATCGCGGGCAGTCTTGTCCAGGAAGGGCACATCACGGGCCTCGAAGGCATCTCGACCGAGCGCACGCTGGAACTAATCCCGAGCATCACCGTCTCGGAGACCGGCAAGCGCGTGCGCGCTTTTCCAGCGCAGCCTTCGTCGCCGGACGGACGGGCGACTGCACCGGTCGTTGATACCGGGCGCTTCGTCAATCGTCCGTTGGCGGGCGACATCGGGCTGACCGCGAAGTTCAGTCTGACGCCGACCACCACGCTCGACTTCGCCTACAACCCCGACTTCGCGCAGGTCGAAGCGGACGCGACGGTCGTCCAAGCGAATCAACGTTTTCCCATTTTCTTTGAAGAGAAACGTCCCTTCTTCCTCGAAGGCAAAGAGATATTCGACACGAACAACACGGTCGTGCATACGCGCGCTATCATTGACCCCGACTTCGCCGCGAAGATCACGGGCAAACGCGGGCGCAACACCTTCGGTCTCATCCTCGCCTCGGACGCCGCGCCCGGCAATTTCGGCGAAGATGAATTGGATGAGCGGCGACGGAATATCATCACCGCGCCGAACGATGTTGTGCGCCGCAGCAGGGAAGCGCAATTACAAGACCTACTAAATAACTTCGTCGGCAAGAACGCTTACATCGGCGTGCTGCGGCTCAAGCGCGACGTGGGCCGCGAGTCGAGCGTCGGTCTCTTCGGGACGAGTTACAACTTCGTCAAGCGGCACAATCAAGTCGGCGGCTTTGACGGGCGCTTTAAGCTGAACCCGACGACGGTGGCCAGCTTCGAGGTCATCGGCACGACCTTGCACGATTGCGGGCGCGACTTCTCGTCCGGCGCGCTTGCGCTTGGCTGCTTTAGCAATAAGGGCTTTGCTTACTCAGGCAGCTACGACGTGACGGGGCGGCATACGGGCTGGTTCTTCAGCGTTGGCGGGCGCACGCGCGATTACCGGGCCGACGTGGGCTTCACCCAGCGCACTGACACCAACAGCGCCTTCTACGCTTATCGCTGGAACACCGAGCCGAAACCGAAGGCGAAGCTCATTTCGTTCCGTGTGCAAAACTTTACCGGCATTAGTTACGATTGGCGTGGGCGCAGTCAGGACTGGTTCGACGGCACAAATTTCAACTTCAATTTCCAGCACCAGACTTTCGTCCAGATCGGCACGAACTTCGGTTATGACCGTTTGTTTGCTAAAGAGTTCGGCGGGCAGTTCGCGGGCAACGATCAAGAACGGCAAGCGCGGCACAAGACCATCTTCTTCGTCCTCGATACGACGCTCAGTAAGAAATATTCCGGCTTCGTTTTCATGGGCACGAAGCGCGGCGAACTTGACTTCGACTTCGGCGCGGGCGTGCGTTACCCGCGCGTCAGTCCCGGCGCGCTTGCCGCACGCGATGCCCGCGCCGCCGGTCTCTGCGACGTGCCGGAGGGCCAAGACCCGCCGCCCGTGTGCGACGATCCGCAAGACCCCGGTCCGGGTCACACTTTCGACTTGGAGGCCGGTTTCACTTATCAACCGACGAACGCGTTGCGCACCTCGCTCAGCTACAGCAAGAATCGTTTGACCCGTTACGACACGAAGCGCGTGGCCTTTGATGAGAACATCTACGTCATGCGCGCGACGTATCAGTTCACGCGCTTCACCTTCGCCCGCGCGCGACTCGATTACGACACGCTCGGCTCGCGCGTGCGCGGGCAGTTCCTCGTCGGCTGGGCCCCGAATCCCGGCACGTCCTTTTACGTCGGCTATAACGACGATCTCAATCGCAACGGCTTCAATCCGTTCAACGGCAATCTCGAACCGGGCTTGCGCCGCAACGGGCGCACCTTCTTTATCAAAGCCTCGTACCTCTTCCGGCGCAGCTTTGAATAATGTTTTGGTCAGTACCGCCTGCGGTAGCGGGCGGGTGCTTACGTCACTACGACC
>JANMAD010000517.1:0-25813 GCA_031359515.1 Acidobacteriota bacterium
CTCGCGGTAGTAAGGGTGCAGGTGCAGCGGTCGCCAGTGGACGGAGCAGCCGACGCCCGCGCGCTTCAACTCGGCGATGAACTCGTCGCGGCCGAGCGTCAACCGTTCGAGCCGCAGGCGCAGTGGGAACAGGTGCCACGAATGGATGCGGTTGCCAGCGACGGGTGGCAACTCGATCTCCGCGACATCCGCCAATGCTGCAAGGTAGTGTTGCGCGACGGCCTCGCGCTCACGCCGCATCGCTTCGGCGCGCGCGAGTTGATGTATGCCGATGGCGGCGGCGATGTCCGTGAGATTGTACTTGTAGCCGGGCGCGATGATCTGGTAATCCCAACTGCCGCCGCCCGCATACCTGCGCCACGCGTCGTGCGACAGCCCGTGCAGCGACATCGAGCGCATGCGGGCCGCCAACTCTGCATCGTCGGTCGTCGCCATACCGCCCTCGCCCGTCGTGATCGTCTTGTTCGCGTAGAAGGAGAAGCAACTCACGGCGGCCGTCGCTGCGCCGCATTGCTGCCACGCGCCGCTCGCGCCGTCGCGCCACGCGGCAGGAAAGGCGTGCGCCGCGTCTTCGACGATCCACAAACCGTTGTGCGCGGCGAAACGCTTGAGCGCGCCGACATCCAGCATCAGTCCGCCGACGTGGACGGGGATGACGCCGACCGCTTCAGCATCCGCTTGCCCCGCAAACGACAGTTCGCCCGCACGCAGGCGCGCGAGTTGCCGCGCTGCGTCCGTAAGCGACATGTTCAACGTCAGCGGATCGCAGTCCACCAGGACGGGCCGCGCGCCCTGGTAGCGCACGATCTCCGCCGTCGCGGCGAAGGTCATCGTCGGCACGAGCACGGACTGACTGGGGCGCAGCCCGAGCGCCTCGACCGCGAGGTGCAGCGCGGCCGTGCAGGAATTAACGGCGACCGCGTGCCGCGCGCCCACGCGCGCGGCAAACTCCTGCTCGAAGCGGGTCACTTTCGGCCCGCTCGTCAGCCAGCCGGAGCGCAGCGTGTCAACGACCTCCGCGATCTCCTGTGCGCCGAGTTGCGGGCGGAAGAATGGGACTTGCAGACTCATGCGGATGATGCTCCCTTATTCAATTCAAGCAACGCCGGGAGCGCGGGCCATCCACGGCAGCGGCGTCGCGTCAGTTGAAATGCCGGGCTAAGATCACAGCGTCGCTCCGCGACGTATTCATGCATACACTTGACCTTCACCGCACACCACCTTGCGCCGGCGCGCCCGCATAGTCCGGCGGGTTCGCGCGCTCGCCCCACCGTCGCCAAAACTTGAGCAGCCCGACGAGGAAGCCGGAGCCGTAGGCGAGGTGCAGCGTCGGGTGCGCGAGCAGCAGGAGCGGCAGCAAGCCAAGCCCGCCTCTGCGCGCTGCGACGAGCGCGGCCGCCAAGTTCGCCAGCGCGTAAGGCCCGAGCAGGAGCAACAGCAGCAGCCGACCCGTGACTGAAAACGGCGCGAGCGCGAGCGCCGAGACGAGCGCGGCGACGAACACTGGTGGCGCGAACTGGCGCGTGCGCATCTGGCGCGGGTGCTTCTGCATCACGCGCACCTTCCAGTAGCCGTATTGAAAGTATTGCCGCCAGAGCGAGCGGAAAGAGTTGCGGCTGTAGTAGCGCGCGCGAATCTCGGGCGCGAGCAGCAAACGGCAGCCAAGCTTCAGCAGGCGGTAGTTGTACTCGTCGTCCTGATTGCGCACCAGTTCTTCGTCGAACTGGCCGGCGCGCTCAATCGCCCGCCGCGTGTAGGCTGGGAAGGCCACCGTCTCGACCAGCATCCGCCGATCCTTGATCGTGCGAAAGGCTGCGCCGCCCACACCGAATGACGAGCTCATCGCGCACGCAATCGCGCGCGCGGCTCTCGTCTCGCCAATCGTCTCAATCGGCCCGCCGACGCCGGCCACCTCTTCCTGCCTGAGACACTCGACGCAGCGGCGCACATAGTCCGGGGCGATCTCGCAGTGCCCGTCCACGCGGACGATGATCTCGCCGCGTGCCTGACCGAGCGCCAGGTTCAAACCCGTGGGCACGATCCGGCCCGGATTATCGAGCAGGCGCAGGTGTGGGTGGCGCGCCTGTAAGGCTTGCACGATCTCGCGCGTGCCATCGGTGGAGAGTCCGTCAACGACGAGCACTTCCATGCGCTCCGCCGGGTAGTCCTGCGCAAGCACTGCGCCCAGCCCGCGCGCGATGAACGCCGCCTCGTTGCGGATCGGCATGATCAGTGTGACGAAAGGCGTGTCGCTCATGCGTCTTGCTCCGCTACGTGCAGGCCAAATTGAAGCTGCGCCGGGGCAACGGGCGCAACGGCGGCGCTGTCTTCGTGTCCCCTGTCGCATCGCTCTGCGCGCGCGTGCAAATTGCTGGCCGCCCCGTAAGCTCCGGTCAGTGCGCGCCGTCCCCACCAGTCGCAGACCCACACGACGCTGAGCAGTTCCACCCAGATGAGCGGGAAGCGATAACGGATCGTGCCCATCGTCAGCACGGACATCAACAAGTAGGCCCCGACAAGCGCCGCCGCGAGTAGACGCAGCCTGCCCACCCGCCGCGTGGCGAGGACGAACAAGAGCGGCAGAAAAGAGACGAGCTGGCAAGTGGCGCGGCCCGTTTCCAGCAGCCCGGCGCGCGGCGTCTCAGGGAACGGATTGAGCGCGCCCACTACTTTGCGCGTCACAATCGCGGGGATCAGCCGCCAGTTGGTCTCGGCAAAACTCGCCGCCCGCCGCGCGTAGGCTTCCGATTTTTCTTCCTCGCTGCTGTTGCTCTCCTTTATGTCTTCGGCCCCGATCACGCGCTCGCTTAAAACGACATCCGCGGTCGTGTCCCGGTATAGGTCTAAGAAGGCCGCGTTCCAGCCCTTCGCCAGATTGATGCCGGCGGAGGTCGTCAGAATGGGCTTGGCCGTGTGGTAGAGCCGCATGTTGCGCAGCAGCCACGGCGAGACGACGACGCCCATTATGGTTAGCAGCAGGAGCGCGCGGCGGATTTCGATCAAACGAGCCGCGTAGAGCAGCCCTGTCAGTAACAGAGGGAATAAGAGATAGAACGGATGTTCCAGCACCGTCAGGCCCGCGAGTACGCCGACCACGCCAGCGCGAAACAAACTTCGCCTGTCGCGCACGAGCGCCAGCATGCTCAGCGCGAGCGCGACGTGTATGAGCAGCGTGAGCGGCTCGGAGAAGAACGTGCCCGAATAGATGAGCCACGCCGGGTGGATGGCGAACAGCAGCAGGCCCGCCGCGCGGCTGAACGGATGCAGGTCGAGGCGGCGCAGCAACAGGTAGAAGAGGACGAGCGTCAGCAGATCGACGGCGAAACGTAGGTAGAGCATGCGGCTCAGATCGTAGTTCGTCAGCTTCATCATCCCGGCCAACATGAGGGGCCAGAGTGGCGGCCGCCAAGCCGTCTGCCGGAAATCGTCCGGCGCGGTGAGCGGCGGGTGCTGATGGCGCAGCAAACTCTCTTTGACGTTGAGCCGCGTCGGCTCGGCGAAATACTCAGTCTGCGCCAAGGTGTAAGCGATCCGCAGATAGTCTTCGGGGTCACCGCTGATCTGTTGGAACACCCCGTCAACGTCCACGTACTCGAAGACGTAGTAGCACCTCAGCCCGAAGCTGAGGGCACACGCAAGGATAAGGATGATGAGATCAAAGCGCACGCTGTTCGTGCAGCGAACTTGGCCCCAAGCCGAACGTAACCCACGTCTCAGACCCATGTTCATCTGCTTGCTCCCTCTAGCCGTTCGCGCTCCGCTGCGGACAGGTTACAGATGACGGGCCGGAATTTGCCGTTCGCGGCGCGCGGCACTGCCGCCACCTGTTCCAGCACGACCTCGACCTCGCCCATGCGTGCCCGCATCCCGGCGACGAGCGTCGCGCCCGCTGCCTCCGTCCACTCCGGCGCGGGCACAAAACGTACGCGCACGCGCCCGAGCGACTCCTGAATGATCTGCGCTTCGCGCAAGGGCAGCTCCGTGCCGTACACCGTGTCTATGCAGCCGACGCTGCGGCCATCCGCCGTGTAGAGCGTGTCTTGCACGCGGCCATCAACCGAGACGAGCGCGGGCAGCATGCGCCCGCAGGCGCAAGTGCTCTCGGCGACGGGCAGCGTCGCGCGATCACCGACGCGGTAACGAATAAGCGGCATGTCCGCATTCACCAGCCCCGTGCAGACGAGTTCGCCCGCTAACCCGAACGCGCCGGGTGCCCCCCTCTGCTCGTCCGCGTGTACTTCGACGAGACCGGCATCGGGCCACAGGTGCAGGCGACCGGCCGCGCACTCGCCGGCCGCCGTCACGATCTCGGCCATGCCGTAGGTCTCGCGCACCGGACACGCGAAGGCGGCTTCGATGACCTCGCGTTGATGTCTGAAGACCGGCTCGGCGTTGGTGATGACGACGGCCATCCGCAAGTCGCGCCGCCCGAGCCGGAGCGCGCCCAGCGCCAGCGCGTACAGGGACGACGTGTAGCCGAGCAGGTACTTGACGCCGTAACGCTCGAGCGCATCAAGATAGTGTGTGACGAGATCGGGCGCGAGGTGATAGGACGACATGTAAAGCTGCCGCAGCCCCGCGTTCCAGACCCAGAACGGCGGTCGCCTCTGTGCGCCGGGCGTGACGAGTTGGCCGCCGAGTATGGCCCAGCGGTCGCGGCGCGAGACGCCGTGCCAGAGCCGCCAGCGCACCTCGCACAGCGCGTACCAGCGGCGCACGGTTGCGCGCGTCAGCCAGAGGTCGAGCGACTGGCCCGTCGTGCCGCTGGTGTGATCGTGGAACATGCGCTGCACGTTGCTATCGTCTGCGACGAACGCGCGCGGGTTCTGCCTGAGCGTTTCCTTCTCAAGCAGGGGCCAGTTTTCCAGATATTCCCAAGAGGCGCGGTCGCCGCGTTGTCTGCGTGCGCGCCACTGTTCGCGGTAATAAGGCACACTCGTCGCAGCGCGGTGCAGGATGTAAGCGAGTCGTTCCATCTGCCATGCGCGCATGCGCGCCGCGTCCCATTGCTCGCGCGCGAGCGCCTCTTCGACCAGGCGCTCAGTCTCCGGCCCGTAGCGCCACGAGCGCAGTTGTACCCCACGCGCACTCGCCGCCGCCGAGCGCAGCCACGCGGGCGAGTGGTGGTAGAGGCGCAGCAGTCGCTTATTCATGATCTTGCGCCTCCAACCTGCTTTGCGCGATGCGCCCGCGCATTGATTGTTGCCAACGGTAAACTCGCTCCGCGCCGTCGCGTAGTTGCGCCAGCCACTCGTAGCGACTCCACAGCCACAGTTGCAACGTCTCGTCGCGCACGGCCCCGAACTTCAGCTTAGCGTCGCCCCCGCCCGCCATGTCGAGCGTCGTGCAACCGGTGGCCATCGCGTGTTGCATCGCCGTCCACGTCAGCAACTCAGTAGGGCAGTACCAGCGATAGGTCGTCCGGTGCGCCCAACCCCAGAGGTGTAGCTCGCGCCCATCGATCATGAAAAGGCCCGTCGCGATGCACGTCTCGTCCGTAGGCAGCCGCACGGAGACGGCGAGCAGTTTGCCGCCTACCCGCAAGTGCCGGAAGCACTCAAGCACGCGCCCGCGCGTGAACGGGATGGCTTTCCTGCGCCGCCTGAAGACCTCGCGCATCTGATCGTAGAACTCATCCACGAATGACTCTTCAGTCTCGACCCGCGCACGCAAGCCCAACTTGATCGCCTTGCGCAGTTGATTCCGCGTCTTCGCCTTGAGCTGCTTCAACCCGCACGCTTCGTCGCCTGGAAAGAGCGGCAAGCGATAGGTCGAGACCGGCCGGCTACGGAAGCCGAGTTCGCGCATCGTCGTTTGATCGAGTTGTGCGCAGGTCAGCTCGATGTGCTGCACGCCGTAGCGCGCACGCAGGAACGGCACGAGCGCGCGACCGATCTCGGCGGCGGAGACGCGCGCGGGATCGAAGACGGGGCCCATGCTCTCTGTCTGCCAGCCGGCGAGCGGCGAGCCGAAGATGCGCAGTATGCCTTTGCGCACCAGCAGCCCCGGCAGACAGCCGACGATTTCACCGGTCCGCTCGTAAAGCAGATACAACGGCTGCGCGCCGGTGACGGCGGCCAAATAGCGCAGCCAGCACGTTAGATGGAACAGGCGCTGACCGGCGAAGCGCGTGACGATCTCATCCCACGCGAGAACCTCTGCGGCGGTGGCCTCGCGGAGCACGACGCGCTCGTCGTCGGACTGCGGCACTGGAGCCGAATCTGTTTTGCTAGTCGAACCAAATAACATGAATGTCACTTAGCAACCGCCGTGCGTGCGCCGACGGGGCAGCAGGGCAAGCTATGAAGTGCCGTTGACGATCTTGCGTGCGAGCCAACTTGTTTCGAGCCGCCGCAGGTCCGGCGCAGAGATGCTGCGCTCGTGTGGCCCATGTCCGGCACGCAGGTAGTCGAGCACTTCCGAGACGGTGGCGAACCAGCCGCCCTGCGCCGCGATGTATTCGAGCCGCCGCTTGAATTCAGGCTCAAGCTTACCGTCGGGCGCGAAGCCGGCGGCGAAGTGGACGTAAGCGACACAAAGGCCGCCGTCGGCGACTAGGCGGTCGATCCGTTCACAAGTGAAGTTCGCCAGAAACCGCCGCAGGCTTGAGCCGTTCGCCGAGGCGAACCAGTAGTTCACGTAGGGCTTGCCCGGATCGTGATAAGGCATCTGCGGACAGAGCGCCAGCGTGTTCAGCTCGTCGAAGACGAAGTTGCGCACGTAGCTGACGCGCTCGCGGCACAGGTCGCCCCAGAAGAGCGCATCACCTTCGACGTGGCCGCGCGAGTTGCCCCACCCACGCCCGCGCGTGAGCGCGTTGTAGAGCGGCCGCCGCCAGCCCGTCAGCCGCGCCGCGCCCCAGTAGATGTTCTCGCGGCAGCCAAGGTGATTACAGTGGATGATCTGCTCATTGCCGAACAGTTCGCGGAAGCGATTCAGACCGCGTAGCGTCCACTCTCTCGTTGAGGTGGTCGGCGCAACATTGTGCAGACCGATCTCGAACCCGCGCCGTTTGAGCGCGAGCAGCCAGTCGAGGTAATCGCGCTCCTCGCAGGTCGCACCCTCGTTGGTCGGCTCGCCCTCGCCTTTGAAGACCCAGACTGACTTGGTCGCGCGCATGCCGAGCGCGGCCAGCAGATCATAGACCGGCACAAGCTTCGCCCGCGTCGCCCAGTCGGTGTCGTCGAAGATGGTGAAGGCGAACCGCCGCCCTTCAGGCCAATTTTTCCTGTGCGCTATTTCCATGTTTGTGCTTCATCGTTGCTGTCATGAGCAACGACTCCCACTGCGGCATGACCAACGACCAATCGAACTGTTCCGCTTTACGGCGTGCGTTTTGCGACAGCCGCGCGGCGAGCGTTGCGTCTGTCAGGATGCGCCGGACGGCCGTGGCCATTGCGCCCGCGTCGCCCGGCGGCACGAGCAGCGCGTCGCACCCGTCTGCGAGCAGGTAAGGCAGTCCGCCGACGTTCGTGCTCACGACGCAGAGTCCGCACGCCAGCGCCTCGATCACGCTGACCGGCGTGTTGTCCACACCCGTCGTGTTTAGGAATATGTCGCCCCGGTTTAGCCACGCGCCTACGTCCCGCTTGAGCACCCCGCCGGGAAAAGTTATGCGCTCATTCACGCCCAGTTCCGCCGCGACCTGCCGCGTGCGTTGTAAGCTGCCGTCACCTTTGTCCCGCCCAACCATGATCATGCTCGCATCCGGGAAGTCGTTGACGAGTTGCGCCAGCACGCGCGGCGCGAGCGTCGGGTGATAGATTTCATGAAATGAGCGCAGCCAGACGAGCCGCGGGCGCACGGGGCAGCGTAAGCTGAACTCATACGAGTCGAGACTCACCGGGTTGGGCAGCAGACGCAAGTCCGCGTGAAACGGCCGCATCCCTTCAAGCAGATAGTTCGACGGGGCCGCGACGACCGCTGCCCGCGCCAGACACGCGCGCACCCGCCGCTCATGCCGCGCGGCGAACTCCGGCAGCGCCCCGCCGCGCAGCGCCAGCACGAACGGCCGGCGCAAGCTGCGCAGCACGACCGACAATGCCTCGCCGATCAGGAAGGCCCGCCCGCTGTAGAGATCGACCACCGCAAGATCGTACTCGCGCCGCCGCAGAATGGATGTGAGCAGCATGTGTGCGCCGCGTACCAACCCGTTGCGGTACGGCGAAGCCGTGAGCACTTCGTGCCCTGCACGGCGCAGGCGCTCGCACAAGTCTTCGACCACCGAACGACTGCCGCCGCGCGCCGACAGGAAGTTGGCCGCGAGAAAGACGCGCGGCAGTGCGCTCGGCGCAGATGTTTTTGTCGCAGCAGTTATCGGCATGAGAATCGCGCGCTTAAAGTTTCACCATGAGAGATTGTGCTGGCGCAGCCAAAGCTCCAGCGCCAGCACGATAAAGACGCGCTGGTAGAGTCCTTCGCGGCTAATGTCGGTCGTGTGTCGCCCGGCACGCGCTTGCGCGAATAGCTCGAGCCAACGCCGTACGAGTTTCATGTCGAGGAAAGTGCTGACCCGCGCGCCGGGCGCGAGCAGCAGATCATGCAAGACCGGTTGAAACTGCGGCGGCAGCATGCGGTCGAGCGGGATGCCGAAACCGTGCTTGGGATGGCGCGCGACCGACGTGGGCAGCCAGCGGCGCGCCAATTCGCGCAAGACCAATTTGCCGGTGCGCCCGTCCGTCTTCGCCGCGTGCGGCAACGTTAGCCCTAGGGCCGCCACTTCCTCGTCGAGCATCGGCACGCGCACCTCTATACCGGCGCGCATGCTCATCATGTCCACCTTGCGCAGCATGTCGCCGGGCAGCGAGACCGCGAAGAGGTTCTCGGTCATGCGCCGCGACAACTCTTCGCGGTCGGCGCAGCCTGGCGGCCGGAAACCGTCGAAGTGGCGATAGACCGTGCCCAGTTGTGCGCTTGCGTCGGGCAACAGCAACGCGCGCTTCTGTTCTTCGCTCAGGTAGTTCGACAGCCCGGCGATGAGCACGGCCGAGTCGCGTGCTCCGGCCTGGGCCAGTTGCACGGCCTTGACTATCTGCCGACCGATGTCCTCCGTCCGCCCCGCCATGAGGCGACCCGCGCCGGCCAGCGCATGCCGGGCCAGTGGCGGCAGCCGCATCAACCGGATAAATTGGTTAGCGCGCCAGAAACGCCCGTACCCGCCGAACACCTCATCGCCGCCGTCGCCCGACAGCGCACAGATGTGGCCGCGTTCTCTGATCGCACGCGCCACCTGATACATCGGAATCAGGCTCGTGTCAGCGAACGGTTGATCGAAGTGCGTGAGCAGCGCGATGAGCGCGTCGGGCGCGAGGGCTTCGTCCGCAAGCTCGATGGTCTCGTGCTGCGTGCCGCAGTGCGCGGAGACAGCGCGGGCCACGTCCGTCTCGTCGTAAGCACGGTCGGGGAAACGCACGTTGAATGTCGCCGGCCCGCGGCCCACCGCGCGCTTGTAGGCCGCGACGACGAGTGCAGAATCCAGCCCGCCGCTCAAGAGCGCGGCCACCGGCACGTCGGCTATGGCTTGCCGGCGCACGGCTGCGAGTAACGCCGCGCCGGCCGCGTCAGCCAATTCCGGCAACCGCCGGCCCGCGCACGGCTGCGCCTTGAGCGCCTGGAACGGCACGGGCACGGGGGGGCGCTCGTTCAAGCCGACCGTCAGCGTCGTGCCTTTGGGCAGCGCAAAGATGTTGGCGAAGCCCGTGGCCGGTTCGGGGATGTAGGTCAGGCCGAGGAAGTCGTAGCAGGCTTGCCGGTCGAGCGCGGGTTGAAAACCTGCCAGCGCGAGGATGGCCTTCATCTCGCTGGCGAAGACCCACTGCCCGGCGTGCCGCGCGTAGTAAAGCGGCTTGATGCCGAAGCGGTCGCGGGCGAGTAAGAGTTTGCGTCGCTTGCGGTCATAGATGGCGAACGCGAACATCCCGCGCAAGGTATTCACCATCTCCACCCCGTGTTCCTCGTAAAGGTGCACGAGCACTTCCGTGTCCGACGTGCCGCGCAGCGTGTGTCCGCGCTGGCGCAGTTCGGCGCGCAACTCGTGGTGGTTATAAATCTCGCCGTTACAGACGACCTGCACGCTCCCGTCCTCATTCGCCAAAGGTTGCGCGCCCGTCGGCGACAGATCGATCAAGGCCAGCCGCCGGTGTATCAGCTCGCAATGCTCGTCGCGGAAGTGCCCGCGCCCGTCGGGGCCGCGGTGCGCGAGCAGCGCGTCAGCCCGCTCGTGCCACAAAGGGTCAGCGGGCAACGCGACTGGATGAAAGCGACCGGCTATACCACACATCTCTTTATTAACTCGGCGAACAGCCTACACAAGCGCGCCGCCCTTGCGCGCGCGCACGACGATCATGTACTTCCAGCGGTCGGGCAGCAGCCGGTTGCAGAGCAGCCGATCAAACGCGCCGAGCGCGTTGCGGACAAATCCGGCGCGGCCGAACACGCCGAGGAAGCCGGCTGTCATCTGCTGCTTGTGGGTGAACTGCGCCAGCAGTTCATCGATCTCCGCGACCGTCAGGTAACGCCACAGCCGGCCGCGCTTGACGCAACGTCGCGCCAGCCGGTGTAAGGTTGCGCCCGACAGGTTCTCTGCGAACCACAGTTCCCCGCCTGGCTTGAGCGCCTTGAACATCTCGCTGACGGCTCGCGCTTGCAACTCCGGCCGATTATTGCGCCCGATGTCGCCGAGCACCGACTTGAAGATGACGAGGTCGAAGTGGTTCGCGTAAGGGATGCTCGTCGCGTCGAGGGCCGCATACTCGATCAAATCTTCGACGTGATACTTGCGGTGCAGCGTGCGCGCCTGCGGCGTCGGCCCGCGCAGGTCTGTGCAGACGACACGCGCCCCGCTGAGCGCGAGCCACAACGACAGCCCGCCGTGCGCCGCGCCGAGTTCGAGCGCGCGGCAGTGCTGCAAATCCAGCTCGCTTCCTTGCACCCAGAAATCCAACGCGAGCGACCAGTTCGGCACGTCCCACTCGATCACGTCGGTCAGGTCGAACCCAATCGTGTCGTCGCACAGTTTTACCGCGATGGCGATCAGAGTTGGCAGCAGAGTCAGCAGAAACATCGCTCGGTTAGCGCTCACTTAGTTCACTTCTTCGGTGCTGACGCACACGTCAGTTAAAAGTCTGCTCGGTGGACTCCACGCGCGCCGGCACAGAGTCCGCCGGCTCTTCGAGCAGTAGCGCGGCCGAAGTCAGACCGAGGAGGAATGAGGGCGCGGCCAGGCGCATCGCCACGTTCGTCATGAAGAGCAGACTCCAACCGGCCAGCATGGCGACGACCGCTTTGCCCCGTTGCGTGCGCGCCCGTCTGAGGTTCACCACCGTCATCACGCCGAGCAGCAACATGGCGGCGAGGCCCAACAAGCCGTGCTCGGCCAGCAGGCGCGAGTACTCGGTGTGCGCCGCCGCCTCGCGGAAGTACGCTTCGTGCAGCAGCGCCGAGATGCCGGGGCCGACGCCGACGAGCGGGTGCTCAAACCAGATTTGCAAATCGGCCATGATGAGCACGTCGCGCCCCGTGAGCGACGTATCCTGAAAGCGTTCGAGCAGCGTGCCGCCAGTGAAAGCGTCGAGGCCGGGCAGGAGCAGGAAGTAGCCGACGACGAAGAGGAGCGCGCCGATGAACAGCAGGCGGAGGCGCGCCCGCCCGTCGCCCGCGAGAAAGAGGGCCGCGCAGATCGCCCCGCCGCAGGCGTTGTAGAGTCCGCCGCGCGAGAATGTCAGCGCGCTCTGCGCGGCGAGCAGCAGCAGCAGCCCCGCCAGCAGCACCTTCGGGCGCAGCCGAACGCGCCCCTGCAACACGAACCAGAACGCCACGAGCGCGCCCAGACCCAGCACCGCCGAGACCTGATTCGGGCCGAAGCCGCCGCTCGTCACGTCGTTCGCCTCGCCGCGAAAGCTGAGGTTCGCCGCCATCAATGTGGCGTAGAGCGTCACGGCGGCGAGACCGACAATCGGCGCGAGCAGCGCGATGAACATGCGTTTGAGCTGCACAGCATCGAGCTTAACGTGCGCGAAGAACCACGCGGCGACGGCCAGCGCGAACGGCCCCGACAGGTTGAAACTGATCTGTTGCTGCGCTTCGGCGGCCGGCAACTGCGCGCAAGTCAGTGCGGCGGACGGGAGCAGCAGACCGAAGTAGATGAACGACAGCCCCGGTGCTTTCAGTTGCGGCAGGCGCAGCAACGCGACGATAAAGAGGAAGGCGACGGCGTATTTCCCGAACTCCCACGGGACGGCGGCGTCGCTCATGCGCCACAGCACCTCCGCGCCGACGATGTACGCGGCGACGTAGCCGACCTGCATCGGTCTGCGGCCGAAGAGCGCCAGCCCTAGCCCAGCGACAAGCGCGGCGAGCGCGTGCGCCGTGGCGACCAGCGTGAACTGCCGCACCAGCAGCGCGAGCGGCACGTGCGCGGCGACGAACGCGAGCGCGACGAGCCACCCGTTAGTGCGTGCCCGCGCGCGCGCCGTGTACTTGCCATCCAACGTGATTACGCTCTCTGAATACACCTTCTCGCTTACCCTCGCCCGCGCTTTGCCGCCAGCACCACGTCGTAAACGCGGCAGACCTGCTCAATGATCGCGCCCGCGTTGTAGCGCGCCCGCGCACGCTGTCGCGCTGCGGCCCCGAAGGCCGCGCGCAGCACCGGCGACTTCAACAACTCGACCAGCGCGCCCGCCAACGCCGGCGGATCTTGCGCGGGCACGAGCAGCCCCGCGCGCCCGTCGTCGAGCACTTCCGCGCACTGCCCGACGCGGGTCGCCACCATGGGCAAGCCGGCCTCCGCGTATTCGATGAGCGCAAGCGGCAGTCCTTCGGCGCGCGAACTCAACACGCCGATGTCGCACGCGCGCAACAGCGCCGCCACGTCGCGCCGCTGGCCCAACAGCGACACGTGTTCCGTCAGACTCAGCCGCCCGATCTCTTGCTTGATCGCCTCGTGGTAACTCGCATCGCCGTCCGCGCCGACGAGCAGCAGGTGTGCCGCCGGCACTTGCCGCACCACACTGGCCAGCGCGCGCAGGAGCGTCAGGTGATCTTTCTGCGGGCGCAGGTTGGCGACGCACACGATCCGCGCGCTGCGCGCACCGGGCAAATCCGGTTGTGACCCGTTCACCTGCGGCGTGCAGACGAAGTTCGGGATGTACCAGACTCGATCCGCGGCGACCGACAGGTTGTGCCGCGTCCATTCGGCGAGCGGCTGGCTGACGGCGATGACGCCGCCCGCGCGCTTTGCCAGGGGGCGCTCGATCCACGCGGTGCGCTCTTCGAGCGGCAGGCCGTAGTGATCGTGCCAGACTACGGCCGCGTGCGGCGCGAAGAGCGAAGCCAGCCCCGCGATGAACATGGACGAGCCGTGCGCGTGCAGTATCTTGATCTCGTGTGCGCGTATGTAGGCGAGCATGCGCCGCAGCGCCACGCCGTCGAAGCGCCAGCGGCGTTCGAGCCGCAGACGCCCCACGTGCGCAGCCACCGCACATGCGAGCGGGCCTTCGTGCCGCGTCGTACACAGGTGCGGCGTGAAGCGCGCACGCGGCAGCAGGTTGACGAGGTTGACCGCCATCTGCTCCGCGCCGCCGGCGGCGAGTGTGTCCGTGATGTGCATCACGCTGATGCGACTCATACCTGACGCAGGCACGCCGCCGCGCCGCTCCCCCTTTCGTTCGTCGGCCACGAGTCGCTGACTGCTACATGCCAACGCGCCATCAGTAATTCGCGCAACGCCGCACGCAGCCCTTCGAGTGAATACTGTTGTGCCCAGAGGGCCGCGCGCTGACCTATCTCACGGCGTTCGTCTGGCGATGCAGCTAGGCGGCGCAACGCGCCCGCCAGTGCCACCGCATCGCCGGGCGGCACAACCAGCCCACGCCCGTCCTTAAGCATCTCCGGCATCAGGCCGCGATCCGAGCCGATGCAGGCGAGACCGAACGCCATCCCCTCGGCCAGTGCTTTAGGCCAGCCTTCGTTCTCGGAAGCCAACACCAACACGTCCGCCTGCTCGTAACAGTCGAGCACGCGCTCGAAGTCCATCGCGCCGCGAAAGCTCGCTGCGGCGCATAAACCAAGTGAGTCGGACTGCGCTTCGAGTTGCGCGCGCAGCGGCCCGTCGCCGATCAGATCGCAGCGCAGCCTTATGCCCTGGCGCTGCAACTCGCTAAGCGCCGCGAGCAGTATCCCGATGTTCTTGCCCTCATACAGCCGACCGACGTAGAGCACGCGCAACTCGTCGCTTGCCCGCTTGCGCGCGCCGGCCGCACGCGCGCGCGCCACCTGTTCCTCCGTCAAGACAGACGTGAAGAATGGCACGACTTGCGCGGGTTGATCGGGCCACTCGCCATAGACTGTCACAGGCCCGCGCCACCAGCGCGAGCGTAGCAACGCGCGCTGCAAACGCCCTGTCCACGGCTCGCCCGGATAGCCCGTCCACTGCCCCGCGTACTTCGCCACCAGATAACGCGAGCACAGCGGCGCGAGCACGATGCCGAGCAGACCGAGATTGCCGGGACAGCGGACGTGAATCGCTTCCGCCCCACGCATCGCCCGGCCCAGATGCCAGACGAGCCAGGGCAGCGCAAGCGCCTGCGCGAGTTTCGCGCGCAGACTGTCGCCGCCCATCTCCGGCTGCGGCAGCACCGAGATGTTCTGGCGCGTGAACGGCAGACAGTCGCCGGGCGGGGCTTGCGCGCGACAGGGCGCGGCGATGGCCACGTGCGGGAAGAGATCGGCCCAGATGTCTATCTCACGCGCGTAAGGCCCGTAGGCATAGAGCCGCCCCTCATGCCGGTAGTGTATGGCGGCAGAGACGATGAGCAGTCTGTCTATGGGATCAATCATCGGCCACACCGGTTTGCACTCCCGTGTCTGTAGGCTGCCGCCACAACACCGACGCCATGCCGCTCAAGCGCCCGCCCGCCTCGGTCGCGGCCTGCAAGCGCCGGGGGCCGCGCAACGCAGCACCGAGTTGGCACAAAGTCAGCAACATGGTCGTGCCCCACCAGCGCGTGCGCTCCGCGAGCGGCGGCGCGGGCCAGCGCCTGCGCCAAACGAACCAGCCGTTGCGCACGACCATCGCACCGTAGCGAAATTGATTCGGGCGACCGGCCGGCGCGTGATAGTGCGCGACGCGCGTGCGCGTACACAGGTAGAGCGGCGCGGCCGCCGCAGCGCGCACGCAGAAGTCGAGGTCTTCGTAGAGGCCGTAGCCCGCGAAGTATTCCGAGAAGCGTTGCTGGCGAAAGACATCTCTGCGCCAGGAGAACGCGCACCCCATCAAAAACTCCACCTGATGATCCGCGCCGTCAGGCGGCAGATAACCGATGGGGCGTACGTGACCGGAGGGCGGCATCCAGCCCGGCGGCAGCGCGCTCGCAAGTCCCAACCGCTGGCGCAGCCGCCAGCGGTAAGCCTCGCGCCGCTCCCACGCGCCCCACTTAAAGACCGTGCCCGATGGATACTTGTGCCCATTCGCCGGCCGCCACTCGACCTCGTTGGTGATGTAGCCGCCGACGCCCGCGGCCTCCGGGTGGCGCTCGAAGCAGGCGACGGTCTCGGCGCAGTAGGCCGGCTCTGGGACGGTGTCGTCGTCGAGAAACGCGATGAGGTCGCCGCGCGCGTGCGCGACGCCGTAGTTGCGCTGTCGTGTTAGTCCGCGCTGCTCCGGCGGCGCTTTGTAGTACGCGAGACCAGGCAGCATGCGCGACGCGACGCAAGCGGCCACGACCCGCTCCGTCTCGTCGTCCGGCGAGGCATCCACCACGAGCGTCTCGTCGGGCACGCGCGTCTGCGCGCCGAGCGCAGCCAGCAGTTTCTCCACTTCCGGCGCGCGCCGGTACGTGCAGACGATCAGTGAGAGACGTGTGCGGCTGTCCATCTTCAGTTGTGCAACACCCGTTGGTAGTGCGCGATTGTCTGCTGCGCGACCACGTCGGCGGCGAAATGCTGTTCGACTCTCTGCCGGGCCGCGCGCCCCAATCGGGCGGCCCGCTCCGGCTCGGTCAGCAACTCTTCGACGGCGCGCGCGAACGCCGCCGCGTCGCCCGCGGGGACGAGCACGCCGCTCCTGTCCGGCTCGACCACTTCGGTCGCCCAGCCGATGTCGTATGCGACGACCGCTTTCGCCGCGGCCATCGCTTCGAGCCACGAGAGCGGGAACGCCTCCGCGTATGAAGGGAAGGCGCAGAGCGCGGCCCGGCGCACGTGCGTCTGCATGCGGTCGTAGGGCTGCGCGCCCAGATACTCCACCCGTGCCAGTGCCGCAGGCGCGAGCAACTCGCAGCACAAACTCCAGGTCGAAGCCGCGCCGGTCAAAGCGTCGCCGGTGTCGCGCCCGACAAGTAACAGGCGTGCGCCGGGACATCTTGCAACGACGGCGGAGAAGACGCGACAGAGATCGAGCAGGCCTTTCTTGCGCGTCAACGTGCCGAAGTAGAGGATCGTGTCCGGCTCGATCTCGGCGGGCGCGGCCGGTGTGAACTGCGCGACATCTATGCCGTTGGGGATCACGCCGACCTCCGCCCGCAGGCGGAAGAGTTGCCGGGTCAAATCGGCCGTGAAGCGGCTCACCGCCACCACGTCGTCCGCCTGGCGCAAAGCCAGCGCCTCAGTCCAGCGGACTGAGGGGCGCACGCGCTTGCGCAGCAAGTGGGCGAAGTACGTGTCCGTGCCGTGACAGCGCACGACGAGCGGGCACTTGAGCCGCAGTCCCGCCGAGACGCCGCCCCAGTCGTGCGCCTCGACCACTTCAGCGCCCTCTTCGCGCACCAGTCGGTTCAACTCGCGCTGCACGCGGCGGATGTCCCACAGCCAGCCGAGCTTGGGCACGCGCGTCTCGCCGACGAAGCGCACGGCGATTCCCTGATCGTTAAACTCCGTCTCAGGCCCGACGCCCAGCACCGTCACGCGATGCCCCTGCGCGACCAGCGCGCGTCCAAGGTTGCGCACGCTCATCCCGATGCCGCCCGAAGGCAGCGGCGGGTATTCGATGGTCAGGAAGACAACGTGCATTAGCGCCTAAAATGGGGCGGCATAGCGCCGCTCGGAAGCACACGGCCAAACCGGATCACCCGGCCGTCAGGGCAGCAAAAAAAACTGACCACGAACTCACACGAAACAGCACGAAGCAAAACACACGAACATGGCTGTCCCTGTTTCGTGTCGTGTGAGTTCGTGGCTCATCTTCCTGTCGCGTCCCCGCACGCGCGTTGCGGTTTAATGTTTCTCGAACAGCAGCAGCTTGCGCGCTCGATCCAGTTCGCACACTTCGGCCAGACGGAAATGGCGCGCCATCACCCCGATGAAGTTTTCCATGTCGTACCAGGCGAAGCGCGCTTCCCTGTGCTTGAACGCGTGTGCGCCGCGCGGCGGCATGAATTCGACGATGGCATATTTGCGCCCGTAGGCGGCGAGCAGATTGGCGATGCGCTCGAAGCTCAACTCAAGGTCGAAGACCAGACGCTCAAGCAGCGAGAGCAGCAGCACGACATCGCAGGTCAGCCGCTCCGTGGCGGGCGGCACTTCCTTCTTGCGCCAATGCCCGACTGTCGGGATGCTGAAGTCGAGCAGCAGCGGCAGAATTCTAAGGTCGTGCGCCTTGACGTGGCGGTAGAGCGTATTGACGCAAGTCTCGTCTTCGTCAATCGCGATGACTTTCAGCCCCTTGTGCTCCGCCAGCAGCGCATAATGCCCCGCGCCGCAGCCGACGTTGAACAACGTCTCCGCGCGCAGCCGGTCAAGCAGCGTGGCCACCGTACGCGCCCGCACGTCGGTTTGGACGAAAGCGCGCAGACTCTCCACGCAATCTTCAGTCGGCGGGGATAACGGTTCTGCATCCGCGCCGGGCAAGTGTAAGCGTTCCAACCGCGCACGCAGTTGGCGGAAGAATGCGGCCGGTCTGCGCTGCGCTTTGCGGCGGAGGCGAAAGTACCAGAAGGGGAACCAGCGCAGCTCGCGCCGCTTGAAAAATTCATCGAGCGGGTCGATCACCTCGCACGACTTGCGTATGCTGCGCGCGAGGTGCGGATGGCCCATCGAGATGAAGGTTAGCGGCAGCACCCAGTAGTCGCGGAAGCGGCCCGCTAGTTCGTCGAGCCACGCGTGGTCGAGCGGCACGACGGCAGAGAAATCTATGAAGACGGGGCGCGCGAAGTCGAACAGCACGTTCCACGGGTGTATGTCGAGTATCCCGTAGTCGTGCGCGATCATTTCCGCGTCCAACGCACAGACCATCAGCGCCGCGTCCCGGAGCATAAGCGAAGGCCACTCGCGCCAGACCGAGAAGAAATCCACGCGCGGGTGCTTGACGACGAGCGGGTAGCCGTCGAGTGGCACGTCCGATGCTTCGGCGCGGACAAGCCCGGCGGCGCAAAACTGCTCGAGGGCGGGCGCGGCCAGCAGCAGCCGCTCGTAGAACGGGGCGTGCGCCGGCGTGATGCCGCGCAGCAGGCAATCGTCGGCCTCGAACAGCCGCGCGACGGGGTCGGAGAGCGACTGCGGGTGCGGCGTTATTTGTCTGACTGGAGTAGTGACCGAACGCATTGGGAATTTTGTCTGCCGTCAAGAGGATTAAAACTTAGTGCTTGAAGTCGAAGTCCGCGCGCCAGAGTTGATCGAGCTTGTCGCGGTTCAGTTCGCGCCGGATGAAGCGGAATAACTCGACCAGCGGCTCAGATGTTTTGCGCTCGACCGCCTTGCGCGCGATTGATCGTTCGCGCCTGTCCAACTCCGCCTCGCCGAGCACGCGGCGCACGCGGCGCGGGTCGCTCGTCAGCGAGCTGGTGTCGAAGAGTTGCAGGCGGCCGTCGAGCAGCGCCCAGTTCTTCAACTCCAACACCGCCGTCGTGGTCGAGAAGGTGACGCCGCACCGCCACAAGCGGTGGTGCGCCGCGACGATCTCGCGCCACTCGAACGAGCGCAGGTTCTCGCTCTGCTCAAACAGATAATCGGCGCGCCGCTGTCTGAGTATGTCCCCGCGATAAGCGAACGTCGCGCCCGCCACCTCAAGCCGTGCGTCCGCATCCCGCAGCACCTCGCACGGGAGCATGATATCCGCCAAGCCGTGCCGCTTGATTTGCTCTATCAGTACGAGCATGCGCGCGAACTTCTGCCGACTCGTCCGCCGCAGGTGAGCGGCGTAAAGTTTTGCGCCGCAGGGTAGGCGCGTGCCGAGCGCCGCGCAGACTTGCGCGGACAGGCCGGCGGGCCTGAACCGCTGCGGGTGCGCGAACGGCAGCACGTAGCCGAAGGCCGCGGGCAGCTTATAGACCCAAAGCTGTTCGGCCTCATCCTCGTTGACGAAGACGTGCTGCCACGTGCCCGTCGCGAGCAGGGTCAGTCTGAATTGGGCGCGGTCACTCATCGGTTATTCGTGCGGCGCTTCGGGCGCGAGCGTCCAACGGAGCGGCGGGTTCAATACGGCCCGACCTTGTCCGCCGGCACGGCCCGTGACGTTCAGCATCACGCGCTCGGATTTGTAGAACTTCTCTTCGCCCGTGGCACGGCTCCCCGTCAGCTTAAAGTAGAGCGTGTAGATGCCGGGCGTCAGCCACAGCGACGGGAACTCGATGCGGACGCAATACTCGCCCCTGCCCAGCTCCGTCAACTCCAACCGCTTGAGATCGGTCACGTGGTGGACGAGCGTGTTGCCGGCGGCGTCGTCCAGGCGACATTTGAAGCGCCCTTCGGCGAACGATTCCTGCACGTCGAGCCGCGCCTCGATGACGAACGGCTCGCCGCCGCCGACGGCCGGCGTCAGTGCGGCGATCACGCCGTTGACGCGCACCTGCGTCCAATGCGTGCCGCGGTTGACGTTGTGCGCGCCCTGCGCGTCGCGACTGTAGAAGACGACGCCGTCAACAGCCGAGCCGTGAAAGCCGACGCCGCCGTCCTTGAGCACGATGCACGTCCGGCACAGTTCTTTGATCGCGCCGAGGTTGTGGCTGACGAAGAGCACAGTGCGCCCCTCGGCCGCCACGTCGCCCATCTTGCCCATGCACTTCTGCTGGAAGGCCATGTCGCCGACCGCCAGCACCTCGTCCACGAGCAATATCTCCGGCTCAAGGTGCGCGGCGACCGAGAAGGCGAGGCGCAGGTACATGCCCGACGAGTAATACTTGACCGGTGTCTCGATAAATCTCTCAACTTCAGAGAAGGCCACGATCTCGTCAAACTTGCGCGCGATCTCCGTGCGGCGCATGCCGAGGATCGCGCCATTCAGGTAGATGTTCTCGCGCCCGGTCAGCTCCGGGTGAAAGCCCGTGCCGACTTCGAGCAAGCTGCCGACGCGACCCGTGATGTCGGCGTAGCCGGCGGTCGGCTCGGTGATGCGCGAGAGCGTCTTCAGGAGCGTCGATTTGCCTGCACCGTTACGCCCGATGACGCCGACCGCCTCGCCCCGCCTGACCTCGAACGAGACATCCTTCAGCGCCCAGAACTCACGCGCCGCGCGCCGCGCGTCCGACCGGCCGTGCGCGCGCAACGCGCGGAAGGGCGCGGCGGCCCAGCCCGCCAGCGTGTCGCGCAGTGTGCCGTAAGGCTCCTGCTTTGCGCCGATGCGGTAGCGCTTACCGAGTCCCTGTACCTGAATGGCGAGGTCGTTTCTCACCGAGCTAGTTTCCCGTAGTCTCCGGCGCGCCCGCGCCAATTGCGCGAATCCCAAAAGCGCAGTCGGCCGTCGCCGGTGCGGTCTCACACGACATCGGCGAACGTCTTCTCCATGCGCCGGAAGTAGAAGATGCCGCTCAGCAGGATGAGTAGCGCCGCCACGGCCGAGAGCGCGATAATCGCGCCGGGTTCCGCCGCCGAGCCGAGCAGCGCCCAGCGAAAGCCCTCGACGACGCCGACCATCGGGTTCAGCCCGTAGAGCGTGCGCCACGGCTTCGATAGCAGGCTGCTCGGGTAAGCGATAGGTGTGGCGAACATCCAGAACTGAATGACGAACGGTACGACGTAGCGCACGTCGCGGAACTTCACATTCAGCGCCGCCAGCCACAGCCCCGTGCCGAGTGCGGAGACAAAGGCGAGCAGCAGGAAGAGCGGCAGCCAGAGCGTGTTGCTGGTCGGCACGATGCCGTAATAGAGCATCATCAGGATGAGCACGGCGAAGGCGATGGCGAAGTCAACGACGCCCGCAAGCACCGTCGCAATCGGGATCGCCAACCGGGGGAAGTAGATCTTCTTGATGAGGTTTGAGCTGGCGACCATGCTGTTCGACGCTTCACTCAGCCCGTTGGCGAAGAACGACCAGGGGACGAGCGCGGCGTAGCTGAAGACGGGGTAGGGCACGCCGTCCGACGGCACTTTCGCCAGCCGCCCGAAGAAGAGGCTGAAGACAACCATCGTGAAGAACGGCTGGATGACGGCCCACGCTGCGCCGAGCGCCGTCTGCTTGTAGCGCACCTTGATGTCGCGCCAGACGAGAAAGTAGAGCAGCTCGCGGTACTCCCACAACTCGCCCAGGCGCGGCGCGACCCAGCCCTTTGAGGGCGCGATGCGCAGCGTGCGCGCCGCCGGCTGCACGCTCAGCGCGTCCGCCGGCAGTCTTAATTTGCTGACTGTAGCCATGTTTCCGATCTATCCAGCGCTCGTACCCGCGCGGCCACGCTCACATGGTCACGTCTTGCGTTTCAAACCGCTTCTCCGCTGCCGCGTAGTACTGGTCGTAATAATGATCATCACTAGCGCGCGGGTTGACATTATTCAGGACGACGCCGATGACGCGCGCGCCCGCTTCGTGCAGCACCTGCCGCGACCGCCGCGAGACTGCGCGCGAAGTCTTACCGTACCGTACGACGAACAGCACGCCGTCCGCCATAGAGGACAGCACCACGCCGTCGGTGAAGGACGCGACGGGCGGCGAGTCGATGATGATGTAGGTGAAGATCGTTTGCAGGAAGGCGAGCAGTTGGCGCATCTGCGCGGAGCCGAGCAGTTCGGCGGCGCTCGCCGTCGGCGGCCCCGAAGTGAACACGTGCAGTCCGCTCGGCTGATGCCGCTTGACGAGCCCGAGCACTTCGGGGGCGCTCGCGCCGCTCGACAGGACGGTGCTCAGGCCGCGCCGGTTGTCGAGTTGAAAGAGCGTGTGCAGTTGGGGGTGACGCAGGTCGCCGTCGATGAGCAGCACGTTGACCCCGGTCTGCGCCATGCTGAACGCGAGGTTGGCGGCGGTGGTGGTCTTGCCCTCGCCCGGCAGACCCGAAGTGATAAGGAGCGTGCGCAATGCGCCGCCCGGCGTCGAGAGCAGCACGGACGTGCGCAGGTGGCGGTAGGCTTCGGCCGTCGGCGTGCGCATGCCGGTGTCTATGAGCAACTCCGCGCGCGCCTTGCCTTTCCTGTTGCTGTTCGTGTCGCCGCCCGCCGCCAGCAGAGCGCGCCGGAACAATAACCGGCGGCGCGGGCCGAGCGCCCTGGCTGCCGGGATCGAGACGAGTGCGGGCAGACGCATCAGGCGCTCAACGTCGTCGGGCGTGCGCATGGTGGTGTCGAGCCGTTCCAGCAGGAGCGCGAGGCCGATGCCGCCGCCTAGCGAGAGCAGCAGGGCCAAGCCCACCGTGAGCACGCGGCGCGGGCCGATGGGTATGCGCGGGATGATCGCGTGGTCAATGATGTGGATGTTGTTCGAGGTGCCGGCCAAGAGCGCTTCGTTCTCTTTTGAGCGTTGCAGCAGACCGTCGAGCAGATTCTTACTCGTTTCGATCTCCTGCTGGATGATGCGGTAGTTGATCGCCGCTTGGTTCTGCGACAAGGTCTCGCCGCGCTGCTGGTCGAAGGCGGCGCGCAGAGCCTGCTCGCGCGCCAAGGCCTCGCGGTAGTGCGTCTCAGCGTTGGTCTTGATGTTAGCCACGGCGCGGTCGTGCTCGTCCTGCGCCTGCCGTTCGAGCACCGCGATCTGCTGCGTCACCTCTTTCACTTCCGGCCACTCTTCGGTCGCCTCGACCAGCAGTTGCGCGCGCTTCTGGCGCAGCTCCGTGAGCTTGGTCTCCAACTCACCGATCTGTTTGTCGCTGTCGGCGGCGCGCGCCTCGGCCGCGCCGGGCGTGAGTGCCGCGCGGTAAGCGGCTTCGGCGGACTTGCGGTCGTTCTCCGCTTCAAGCAGTTGGCGGTTAAGCCCCACGAGCCGCTCGACGACAGTGTTCTGGCTGGCGTCGAGCGAGAGAATCTGATTGTTGCGCGCGTAGTTGACGAGGCGCTCTTCGTCGGTGCGGATTTGCGCCTGCAACTCGGCAATACGCTTTTGCAGGAAGTCGCCCGTCGTGGTGTTGGTCGCGGTCTTCTGCTCCAGGTTCGTGAGCAGGAAAGTGTCGGCGATAGCATTGACGACCTTGGCGGCGAGCTGCGGGTCGGGATGCACGTAGCGGATGTCGATGAGCCGCGTCTCCGTCACCTTCAAACGGGTGTCTTTGACCGGCTCGACCGTCAGCCCGCGCTGAAGCGCCTCGACGTAGGGCGCGAGGCGCGTCGTTTCGATCAGGTCTTCCTCGGCGGCTGGCGCGATGGAGAGGTTGAGCGGCGCGGCCGCTTGGGGCGCTTTAGCCGGGTCAGCCTTCTTCTGCCCGGCGAGACCGACCATGTCCAGGACGTTCTGCCAGACCGTCCGCTGTGGCCGCGGGTGCAGGAACGCCTGATTGTGTTCGAGGTCGAGCGTCTTCACGACGCGGCGCAGCAAGCCCTGGCTCGTCAGGATTTGCAATTGCGTGCTGAAGTAGGTCGGATCGTTGAAGGTGAGCACGTCGCTCCTCGACGGGTTGAGCGCGGGGTTGCGTTCCGCGTCAACCTGCACGCGCGCGCCCGCCTCATAGGTGTCGGGTTTGCGCGCCATGTAAACGGCGGTGAGCGCGGTGACGAGCAACATGAGGGCAACGATGAGCCACAGGCGCTTGCGCACCGCCCGCCAGTAGTTGCGCACCCCCAACTCTTCATCTATGCCGACCTCACCGCCGTAGCCGTATGACGGCAACGGCGCGGGCGGCATGACCTCCATCGGGGTCAGCACGCGCATCGGAGCGGGCGGCTTGATTAGTTCGCGCGATTCTTTCATCATGACACCTGAACTTTCGACGCGGGCGCGAGCGGTCGGCCGCACCGGACATCACGGCAGCCGCCTCACGGCGACCGAGCGACGGCCCGACTCAAGGGACACGGACGACACGCACCGGGAGTTGCGAGACAGATGGGACGATTGCGCCGACAAGACTGCGCAGCAGCCGCTTGCTGCCCGAAGCCGGCACGTCCACGATGTCGTTCGCCAGCAACGCCACATCTTCCGCCTGTCGCTTGTCTATCGCCTTCAGATCGACAAAGATTTCCTGTTTGCCCGTTCCGCCCGGCGGCTGCCGGACGATCCGCACGCGGTTGCTCTGCGTGTCCGGCATCACGCCGCCCGCCATCGCAATCGCGCGCGACACCGTAATCGGTTCCTTGAGCGGGAAGGCCGCCGGCCGGACGACGTTGCCGACGACGTATACCTGTTCGGCGTCAGGCAGCGTGATGATGTCGCCCGGCTGCACGTAAGGGTTCGCCTGCTCGTCCCCGCGCAACGTCTCGCTGAGCGCGTATGAGTTGAGCGCCGCTGCCACATCGTCCGCCGCGCCCGGTGTTGGCGACTCGCAGGGCAGCGCGGTCACAGCATGTATAACCTGTAAGCTGCGTCCGGCGCGTTCGGCGGGGCCGCCGGCGAAGGCCAGCAATTCGAGCAGGCGGACGCGGCGTTGCAGTTGGAAACGCCCCGGCGCATTGACCGCCCCGATCACGGCGACGGGCTGCGAGTTGTACTCCTTGATGAACACATCGATCTGCGGATTACGCAGATACTTCAAGTAGGCGGCGGTGAGTGCGCGCGCAAGCTCGCCTTCGGTGCGGCAGGCGGCCTGAATCTCGCCCTCGACGAACGGCATGCGGATCAGGCCCCGCCCGTCCACGCGCAAGGCATCGCGCGAGAGTTGCGGGCGATTCAGGACGCGTATGTCGAGCACGTCGCCGGGGCCGATCCGATAGCGATCATCGGGCCGCGCACTGCCGGCGGATACAGCCTCCTTGGTCGGCGGTGGCGGCGGCGTGCTCGTATTTGCCGGCTGTTGCGCCGGCCGTGCTGGCGCAAGCAGTAACAACGCCAACAAGGCGCAAACCGCCGCCGCAAGGGCCGGCCGCGTGTGCGGCCACAACCATCTGCGTCCTCTCATGGTTTTGACTCCTGTCGCTTGGCTCCTGACGGCGAAGCTCAGCGGCAGCTACGAGCGCTTCCTGAACATTTTCCGGGCGAGTTGAACTTCGCGCAAGTGATTTGGTGCGGCGAGGTTGAGCACTGTGTGATGGAGCAACACGGTGAACTCTTCGTCCTCGCGCTGGAAGATGCCGGTCAGCGGATTGTCCTGCGTCTTCACCACTACCTGTTCGCGCACCCAGCGCCAGAACTCAGTTTGTGTTGTCCAAAACTGTTTACCTCGGCGGGTAATGACCAGCGCCGTCCGCTTCTTCTTTTGCTTGACCTTGTTCGCGCCCACCTTAACCTCTTGCCCTTCAATCAGAGACACTACTACATCCTGCACTTTCGGTCGCCGCTAATCAGCCTGATGTTCGCGGACGCTGGTGCCATTACCCCGTAGGGAAGCCTCGCACGAGGCAGTATTTGAGTATCTGCTACTAACAAAAGTAACAATTGGTGCATTTCCCCAGAAGTATCTTCCCGCTCCGCATTTAAGGCGGCAATCAGCGGTACGGCAGCAATCACTTCAGAGACAGCTTGGGTTAGGTTGACTGCGCCTTCTGAGGCTGGCACAAGTGTGGAGGTGGATTTGGTTTTACGCTATGATGACGGCCA
>JANMAD010000581.1:0-8738 GCA_031359515.1 Acidobacteriota bacterium
GTCAACGGCTATTCGCTCCAACAATATCCGGCACGCGGGCGGCTGTACATAGAGGCGCGCGAGGGCGCGGAGTACGACATCACGATCTGCAACCCGCTGCCTGAGCGCGTCGCCGTCGCGCTCGCGGTGGACGGACTAAACTCAATTGACGCGCGGCACACGACGGCGCGGGCCGCGAGCAAGTGGGTGATTGAGCCTTATGGCACGATCACGATTAGCGGTTGGCAGATGTCGTCCACGCGCGCACGTCGTTTCTACTTCACCAGCGAGCGCGATTCCTACGCCGCCAAAATAGGCCGGCCCGACGACTTGGGCCTGATCACCGCCGTTTTCTTCCGCGAGCGTCGCCCCATCGCCGTCGTCCCGCCGCCGCGCCCGCCGTACATCCTCGAAGACGAACAAACTCGCATCGAGCGCAAAGATAAGCGCGAAGCGCCGGCCCCTCGGCAGCAGTCAGACAGCGCAGGGCAAGCGCGTGGTCGTGTCGCCGCGCCCGTGCCTTCCGAGAATGACGATTACGCCGCGACCGGCATCGGCCGCGAAGTCGAGCATGACGTGCGCTGGGTCAATCTCGATCTGGAAGAGCGACCCACGGCCGAAGTCTCGCTCCGTTACGAGTATCGCCCCACGCTCGTGCGGCTGGGCATCCTGCCGCGCCCTTACCCGCAAACCCCCGATCCTTTGCAACGGCGCGAACGTGCGCGCGGCTTTCGCGACGGACAATTCTGCCCTGAGCCATAACAGTGCGCGGCAAATAATTGGTGGCGGAGACGGGAACGAATGCCCCCGACTGGTGTCTAACCAGTCGTAATCGTGCTGTTCATTGGAGGTGTCTGCAATGGCTCGACTGACGAATCCGCTTGCGCACGTGCGCGTCGCCGCGCCCTGTACCGCCGATTGGGAACGCATGCGCGGCGATGAGCGCGTGCGCTTCTGCGCGCAATGTAGTCGGAATGTCTATAACCTGTCGGCGTTGACCCGCCGCGACGCCGAGCGGCTCGTTATGAGCGCGGAGGGGCGGCTGTGTGTGCGCTTCTATCGCCGTGCTGACGGCACAATCCTGACGCAGAATTGTCCGGTCGGTTTGCGTGCTATCAAGCGCCGCGTCTCGCGTTTTGTCAGCGGGGCGATCACGGCCGTACTCAGTTTCTGCGCGAGCGTTGGCCTTTACTCAATGGTCGGCGTGAGCGATGAGCCGATCCCCGCGATGATGAGAACAATGCCGCAAGAAGCGCTAGAGGTTGAGCCGCCGTTCAAGGGGCAAGTGGCGGTAGCGGGTGGAATGGTACTTGACGCGCCCGATCACTGGGTGAATGGACGTATGGCTTTACCGATGAGTCAACAAGTTGAGCCGCCAATGGGCAGTGTTATTGTCAAACAACCGCAACGTCGCCCGTGGCGCACGCACTAATAACTAACGCTGGCGCTTGAGGTCTGCGGTATAGAGTTGTTGGTAGGTACGATAGAAGGCCATGACTTTGAAGACATAATCCTTGCTCTCCGTAAAACCGACTTCGGCGGTAAAGATGCCGTGGTCTTTTTGTCTGGCGCGCTGCACCCAACGCGCGACGTTGTCCTCGCCGCCGTTGTATGAAGCCGCCACCGCCTCCGGCAGATTCGAGAACATGCGAAAGAGTTCGGCCAGATATTCGACGCCGATTGGAATGTTAACTTCGGGCCGGTAGAGATCATCTTCCGTCACGCGCGGCAGCCCCGCGCCCGCGCCATATTTCGCGGCCGCGTCTATCGTTAGTTGCAACAGTCCGCGCGCACCGGCTTGCGAACGAGCGCGCGGGTTATAACTGCTCTCAGTCCGCATGATCGCCAACACGAACCGCGCATCCACATTGCGCCCCTGCACGGCTTTCAGTAGCACATCGCGGAACGGCACGGGATAAGCCCCGGCCGCGCTCAAACTCTCGCTTCGCACGCTGGCAGCGCGCGTCATCGCGGCGCGTTTGTATGCGCCGCCGAGATCGTGCAAATGCTCGGTTGCCAGTCCACCATAATAGGACGAGACGCGATCAGTGATGGCCTGATAAGCAGCCGCGGCCTGCGCGGTCTGCTGCGCGCGTTCGAGACTGTAGGCGCGCAGGTAAGCGATTTCATCTTTTGTCGTCTGTGCGCCGGTTGGCAAAGCGCTGGCGCGTAGTTCGTCCGCCGTGCGCACGGCCGACGCCCAATCGCTGCCGGCCACGTCGAGGCGCAGCCGCGCGAACAGCGCGTTCGTGTCGGTGGCCATGCCTTTGTACTTTTCGCGCGTGAGGTTGATCCAACGGATCGCTTCGGCCGTTAGCCCCGCTTCACGATAACTGTCAATCGCATTCAGATATGCGTTCTCGATGCGCTCGCCTTGCGGGAAGCGATTTGCATATTCGATATACTGCGCCGCCGCATCGGCCGGGCGACTCATACGCAGCACCGTCGCCGCGACGTAATAAAACCCTTCGCGTCCCTCTTTCTGGCCCGAGAATTCACGACCCAAACGCGCGAAGAAGGGGAGCGCCTCCGCATAACGCCGTTCGACGTAGAGCGAGCGGCCCACGCCGAAGAGTGCGGCGGGCACGTTGGCGTCGGTCGGGTAGCGACCGATGAGCGTCTGCCAATGGTTGCGCGCTTCGGCGAAGGCGCGGTTGGCGAGATAGACGGCGGCGCGGCGCAGATGCTCCTGCGGCGAGAGTTGCGGCAACTCGCCATCAATGCCACGTCCCTGTGTATCGAGCCGGCGGGTCAGCACGAGCGCATCGTCACCCTGATCGTCTGTGGGCAGCGTCTCGAAGAAGACCGCGGCTGCCGCGGGCGTATTTGCATCGTGCGCTGGTTCAATGCGCGTACAGGCGACAGGCAGTAGGGCAGTCAGCCCGGCGAGTATGAAGTTAACGATTAGTGCCGGCATATTAAGTGGACGATGCAAGTATCTACAGCGCATCGTGGTCATTCGTTGTGATGCATCTACGCCGGGCTTGGGTTCACTCGGAAAAGTGAAGTGGCGTGCGTGACACGATGGGAGAAATGGATGACCGGCTGAAGCGTTTAGCGCAGCGATGTGCGCGGGCTTCAGCCGGTCAGGTGAAACGATTAGATGTTGCTGCCGCACTCAGGGCAGCCGCAATCGCAGTCAATGGTCGTGGTGCCCGCCTTGCCCTCGCAGTAGGCGCTGCAATATTTTTCGCCTTCGTCGGCGGGACAAGTACAAGTCGCGTTCCCGCATTTCTTTTGTTCGTCAGCCATGGCCCGATTCTCCTTCAGTAAATTATTTGACGGTCTGCGGCTATTCTAACAGCCAACGGTCGGGTCGTACACGTCGGATCGCAGATCGTAATACCTTGCTCAGCTAACACCGGCCACAGCTTCTTCGATCAGTTCATAACTCGACACGATCTCGGCCGCCGGGCGCAGGGTTGCGGCCACGCTGCAATACTTTTGCTCGGACAGTTCGATGGCCTGTGCGACCGCTTTCGCCGACAGGTTGTGCCCGCGCACGATGTGGCGCACTTCGAGCCGCGTGTAGCTGCGCGGATGTTCGGCGCGGCGCTCGCCCCGCACCTCGACGCGATAGCCCGTCACCTGCTCGCGTTTCTTGCGCAGGATTGAGACCACGTCAACGCCCGTGCAACTGCCAAGCGCCAACAGCAGCAACTCCATCGGGGTGGCGGCGCTGCCGCGCGCCGAGTCGGTCTCGATTGCGAGCGCGTGCCCGCTCGGACTGATGCCGACAAATAGATCGTCACCCGCGTAATGAATGACGGCCGGTGCGATATTGGTGTCCATAAACTTCGCTTCCTTTCCTTGTGCAGGAGCATAACATGTTGGCGCACAGCGCGGCTTTGTCGCGCCGGTGCATGAGATTTGCAATGAAGAAGGTCGTGGGGCACAGTTACCGGGGCGACGCCTGCGAAAATGCAGTGTTTGGTCACACGCGGTGAACCTGCATGATACGCAGAGCCGTGCAGATTGCATGAACTCTGTACAAGGGCGGGCAGCAATCGTTTTGACCGGCTGACAAATTGAACGGCAACCCATGAGTCGCTGACTCTAATCACAAACACGGGGCGACACAAAATGTGTGTGCGTCACGACGAAAATGCTTTCTCTCCCCTTTGTCAGCGCAGAACATTCCCCAACAGACACAGAAGACGCAGAACCGGACATTACACAAGCGGCACGAGCGCCAAGCCTCTTGATGTGACCGGATTAACAAACAGCTAAGGCTGGAGGATAAAGGGATGAATCACATTAGAAAGACAATTTCACTCGCGCTGGTATTCGCGCTCTTGAGCATCGGTCTGGCCGCACAAGGACAGCGCCGACGCGCGCCGCAACTCAGCTACTACCAGATCGGCGATACGATCACACGTGTGGAAACGGCATCGGCACAATTCAACTCACGGCTGAACGATGAGTTGAATAACGGCGCGCTTGGTAATCAACGCCAAGATAATGTCAGCACCTACTTGAACGATTATCAGAACGCGCTACAACAGTTGCGCGCTCGTTACAACAATCGCTCAGCCCGTAACGCCGATGTGCAACTCGTGCTTGACCGCGCGCTGTTGCTAAACAATTTCGTCAATCGCAACCAGATCAGTGCGGATGTGGTGAGCGATTGGGCGACGACGCGCACCGCGTTGAACGAATTAGCCAGAGCCTACAACATCAATTGGCGACCGGGCACAGTCGCAGCGCGTAATAACCCATACCCGACGGACAATCCGCAGTACCCGATAGATAATCCACCGTACAACCAGTCATCCGGCGTGGATGCGATGCTCACCGGCACATTCCGACTCGACACCGCGCAGAGCGACATTGCGCGCAATCAAGCTGAACAGGCTACGCGCACCTTGCCCTATCGCAACCGGCAGCGCGTGCTTGATGACATCATGACGCGGCTCGACGCGCCGGATGCGCTGGCCATCGAACGGCGCGGGCGCACCGTCACCATCGCGTCCTCGCGCGCCCCGCAGATCACGTTTGAAGCGGACGGGCAACAACGTTACGAGCGCGCCGCCGACGGGCACAACGTCCGCGCCGTCGCTTCGCTGACCGGTAACAGATTAACTGTCAGCACGAGCGGCGACCGCGACAGTGATTTCACCGTCACCTTTGATCCGGCGGACAACGGCCGTCGCCTGTTCGTGACACGTCGCATCACGGACATAAATCTCAGTCAGCCCGTCGTCGTCCGCAGCGTCTATACGCGCACGGACAATGTGGCGCGCTTCGACATCTACAACGGTACGCAAGGGTATCCGGCCGACACGACCGGCAGCACCGGCACGTCGAACAATGCTTATATCATCCCGAACAACACGACGCTCGTCGCCACGCTCAACAATGATCTCTCGACAGAGACCGCGCATCAAGGCGACCGTTTCACACTGACGGTGCGCGATTCGGGCCAGTATGACGGCGCGATCATCGAAGGCACTGTGGGGCGCGTCGCGCGCTCGGGCCGTGTCACGGGCCGCTCCGAGATGGCGCTCAATCTCGACACGATCCGCTTGCGCAACGGCAGTTCGTATCGCTTCGGCGGCATCGTCGAGAGCGTGCGCAACAGCAACGGCGAGGTTGTGCGCGTGGACAATGAAGGCACAGTGCGCGACGACAGTCAGACGAGCAAGACCGAGCAGCGCGCCGCTATCGGCACAGCGGTTGGCGCGATCATTGGTGCGATTGCGGGCGGCGGCAAAGGCGCGATCCTCGGCGGCATCCTCGGCGCGGGTGGCGGCGCAGGCTCAGTCTACGCGCAAGGCCCGAACGATCTTGAATTGCGCAATGGAACGGAAGTGACCGTGCGCGCAAGTGCGCCGAATCAATAAGCGTTGAGCTTCGTGTGCAGCGTCGCTAGATGGTGAGTCAATTATTCATCTCACCGTAGCGGCGCAGAGTTGCCGCAGAGGGTCGCAGAGAACTGTTGGTCTCATCTTCGAGATTAACTTTTCTCTGCGACCCTTTGCGCTTACTCTGCGCCGCTGCGGTAAACTCACTTCATGCCCAGCCCGCAATCAGTTAAATATCAAACTACCCTGCCCGAAGAGATCGAAGACTATCGCGACCAGATGTGGCAACGCGAACCGGACGCGCGGGTTGAGACTGCCATCGCCGCCGAACGTTTGATCGAGCGTAATGGCTTTTGCGCGGCGATGACTGACGCCCGCCGGCCCGGCCCTTCGCTCTATGTCGCCGTCTGCGGGCGGCGTGATGCCTTCATGCCGCGCAACGTGCAGAAAGACCCGGAGAGTAGTCTGACATGGCGGCTCAAAGATGAGGTGATGCAGCGCGGGCGCGTCTATTACGCGAAACTGATGAAAGCGCGCACGCTGTTCATCGCGCCGCGACTCGTGCCGCACTGCAACGCCCTCTGGGGCATGTCGCGCCGCGCCGAGCGCACGCGCCTGTCGGCTGACGCGCAGACAGTGTTGCGCGTGCTGCGGCGCGAATGGGAGATGGCGACGAGCGATCTGCGCAAGGCCGCGCGCTTCAGCGAACGCGCACAACTGACGCGGGCGCTCGATGAGCTACAGCGAACGTTGAAGGTCGTGCCTTGTGACGTGCTCTATGAACCTTGGTTCACATATATCTGGATGCCGACGGAAGCGCGTTTTGCGGCGGAGTTGAGCGTGAAGATTTCACCCGACGAGGCGTTGCGTGAATTAGCCCGCGCCTATCTGTCGGGCGCAGGGCAGTGCGCGCGGGGCGAGTTGGCGCGGGTGACCGGTCTCTCGCGCCCCGCCGCCGGGCGCGGCAACCATGCGCTCGTCGCCGAAGGTTTCGCCGTCCGTCTGGAAACGGGCGTGTACCGCTTGGCCGATTTGGCGCAGCGACTGGCGCAACTGACGATTGATGGTTGAGCCAATAGGAGCTTGCTAACTGCGATGATGTCTTTCTGAGCGCAGACTGCGTCTTGGCAGCTAACAACATGTCGCTTCAGGTTTGAAGGACGCAGAGCAAAAGTAACGCAGCATGGATGTGTTTCGCGCCTCCGACGGGATATAATAATCGCGCCGAAGGATTGCGCTATGAGCCGGTAGGAACAACGATGACAGAAGATACGAAGACGGGGATTACCAGACATTTGGCTGCGTGTGTCTGCGCGGTGTTCTTACTTGCGGTGACGCAGAGTGTAACGCTAGGCCAGAAAGAAGGCGAGCAGAGGGACGGCGCAACGGGCACACGCTCGCGCCGGAGTGACACACGCGGCAGCGTGCGCTCGGTCACCATCCCTGTGACGGTGAATCGGCACAACAGTGGGGCAGCGCGCGAAGAGTTGCAGATGTTGGAGTTGATCGTGCAGGAAGATGGCGAGCTACAGGAGATTCTGTCAGCGCGTGGGGTGGATCGCGCGCCGTTGGCGCTAGCAATACTGATCCAGGAAGATTTGGTCTCGCCTATTGGCAACGAGTTGAAAGGTCTCACCTCGTTCATACGCGGTATGCCCGATGGCTCGCGCGTGATGATCGCGTATCTGCGCGCCGGCTCGCCGCAGATCAGACAACGCTTCACGACCGATCTTGATCACGCGGCCAAGTCGCTACGCATTCCTGCCGGCTCGCCCTTCGCTGCGCCGTTCAACCCGTTCGCGGCGCTCGTGGACACGCTCAAGCGGTTCGAGTCGCTGCCGACCGGACGGCGCGCTGTCTTGCTCATCTCCGATGGCGTTGATGTCTCGCGCGGGATTGATAGTTCCTCCCCGAGCCAGAGCCTCGACCTCGACCGCGCGGTCAGTAACGCGCAACGGCGCGGCGTCGCCATCTATTCGATCTATTCGCCGACGAGTCTGACCGCCGGCGGTAACTTCATCCTCGTCGGCAACGGGCAAGGCGCGCTGAAGCGTTTGAGCGATGAGACGGGCGGGCGCGCTTTTTATCAGGGCGCGAGCGCGCCCGTCAGCTACGATCCATTCTTACGCGAGTTGGGCGGGCTGCTCAGCCGGCAGTTTGCGCTGACGTATCTCTCGACCCACCCGAACAAAGACTTCCACCGCATCAAACTTCAAACCGTACAGACGGACATCCAACTCGCCTACCCATCCGGCTACACGCGCAAGTAGCTATATGGTGGACGCACAAAATAAGACAGGGCGACCGTTACAGTCGCCCTGTCTTATTTGATTATGAATGGGCGGCTAGAGGGTCTCGAACCCTCGACCTCCTGTGCCACAGTCTAAATCTGCTACTTTATCTGAGTTCGTCTGAAGTCATTAGTGTATGTAACTGTTAGCTTTATGAGTAATGTTATAATAGCTATGTGCGCCTGAGTATAGTCTTGTTTTGATGAGTTGGCACACAAACAGCACACAAAATAACGCGAGATGAAGCTTTTCTTCGGTGAGTATGAGCCTGCTAATCGAGAGTTATCAATCGGTAATGCTCGCGTTGCCTTCCTCAATGGAGTGCGCCTTCATGTCCCACAGGTTTTAGAAGAACTAAACGGGCAGCCGTTTGAACTCTATAGAAATATCGGCGCGCCTTTCGTACAGTGGTGGGAAGTCAAATACAGGCGTGTAGGCAACGGAACTGGGTTGCGCGGAAGTTTAATCAGATGGTCGAACACTTGGCGACTTATACCGGAATGGTGTTTAGAGTACGCGCTTAGAACTATGTGGGAATGGCATAACTTCCCGCCACAGCGTGAAAAGCTTATCTGGCAACAAGGCGGCGGTAGCTGGATGGTTCCGACGCACGATGAAGAGAGAAAGTTTGTTTTCGAGCATCCCGGCTGGGAGCCTACCTATA
>JANMAD010000626.1:0-1808 GCA_031359515.1 Acidobacteriota bacterium
CCAAGTTGCGTCTCACTTAACCCTTCGGCGCGCTCGACAAGGCGACGCCGCACATCATCGTTCGCGGCGTAGATGTCTGCGATGCTGTTGTAGATCATGGGGAAGGTCTCCTGTTGGACTTGGGTGTTGGGGAGTAATGGAACAGAAAACTCGCTTAAGACCCTCACGCCACGTCATCCGAGGAGTCCGCTGGATTGCGTAGCGGGCGCAACTCGCCGCGCTGCACCGGGTCTGGAAGGGAGAAGGCGTAGCGGCCCAGTAGATTAATGTGGTCGAAGACGAGGGGCGATAACCGAGCGACATCCTCCGGCTCGACTTGGTAGCCCCCTTCTTGCAGTTGTTGTAGCGCCGCATCGATATAGATCGTGTTCCATAGCACAATGATGTTGACAACCAGACCAAGCGCTCCGAGCTGATCTTCCTGTCCTTCGCGATACCGCTGCCGCAACTCGCCCCGCTTGCCGTGAAAAACAGCGCGTGCCAGCTTGTGGCGCTCCTCGCCGCGGTTGAGTTGCGTCAGGATGCGCCGCCGCTTCGTCTCGTCATCAATATAGGTCAAGCCGTGGATCGTCTTATCGATCCGTCCGAGTTCGGCCACCGCTCGGGCCAGTTTCGTCGGCCGCTCACCGACCTGAAGCGTCCTCATAATGGAAGTGGCCTGAACAACTCCGAGTTTCAGAGAACCTGCCAGCCGCAGCAGATCGTCCCAGTGTTCTTTGATGAGGCGGGTGTTGATGCGGTGGCGCGCCACGCCTTTGAGCGGACCGTAATCGGCAGCCGCATCAATCCGCCAGTAGCGGGCGCCGCCGATGTCGGCGATGCGCGGGCTGAAGCGGTAGCCCAGCAACCAGAAGAGTCCGAAGACCACGTCTGTGTACGCGCCCGTGTCGGTCATGATCTCGACGGGATTGAGTTCGGTCTGTTGTTCCAGCACCACGGCCAGCAAGAACAAACTATCTCTGAGCGTGCCCGGCACGACGATGGCATTGAGCCCGGTGAACTGATCGGAGACGAGGTTGTAGTAGGTCACCCCGCGCTCGTAGCCGAAGTACTTCGGATTGGGGCCGGCATGGAGCGTGCGCACGGGCACGACGAAGCGCAGCCCGTCGGCGGAAGCCACTTCGCCCCCGCCCCACGCCTGGACCAGAGGGATGTTATTCTGCGCCGCGACCAAACAAGCGTTGGCTTCGGCCAGCGTCTCGTTACGGATGAAGTTCTGATTAACCCATGCGAGTCGCGCCCGGCGCAGGGCCGCAGTGTCGGTACGCACCAAAGGCTCCAGCCCAATGTTGCAGGCAGAGGCTAAGAGCACGGCACAGAGGCTGGTTGCGAGATCAGACATGCGAGACTGGCGTTCGCTGACGTGCCTGAACTGTGAGGTGAAGCGGGTTCGCGCGGCGATCTCCAGTAGAATCTCCGGTAGGTCAACACGCGGCAGTCGGGCTGCCACCTCGTCGCGCAGACGAATCAGACTGGGCGGCTCATCCAACTTATCGAGGCCCGAGACGACCAGTTCGTCCTTGCCCTCGACAGTCTCGATACGGACGGCTGGGTTGGCTGGAAGGTTCGCGGCCACTTGGCGATAGGTCTCATCAAGTTGGCGGCTCAAGCCGGCGATAGTTTCTTCGGCTGAAAGCGTGTGTCCCAGTGAGCGGCAGACGGTTGGACGCGCCGTCTCCCATGCTTTCCCGCTCAACAATCCGAGTCGCGCGTCGGCGTAGCGTAGGCTCGGCGCGACAAAAAGATCACGGCGACGCAGGGCGAAGCGGAGCCGCTCCAGGCAGCAGAAGACATAGGCTTTCTGATCA
>JANMAD010000657.1:0-4018 GCA_031359515.1 Acidobacteriota bacterium
CGAGCAAGCCGACGACCTTCATCCCTTGCATGCGTGCGCGCTCGCACGCGACCACAATGTTCGGCGATGTGCCGGAAGTCGTGATCGCGATAAGCACGTCGCCCGCCACGCCGAACGCTTCAACCTGTCGCGCGAACACATTCGCAAAACCAGTGTCGTTGGCAATCGAAGTCAGCACGCCGCCATCGGTCGAGAGCGCGAGGGCGGGCAAGGCGCGTCTATCTTTCCGCGCGAACTGGTTCACGAGTTCGCCCGCGATGTGCTGCGCGTCGGTCGAAGAGCCGCCGTTGCCGCACAGCAAAACTTTGCCGCCCGCGCGGTAACAGTCCGCGAGCAACTGCGCTGCCCGCACTACCTCAGCCGTATGCTCGGCGAAGTAACGCCGCTTGACCTCGATGCTGGCGGCGACGATGGCTGAGATGTGCTCGTGCAAAATTTTGCCTGTGTGCTTTGGCCTGTTGGGGCAGCGCTTAAAGTTTGAATATCTTTTTGATGTCGGGCCAGAATTCTTTGAAGACGATGTTCGAGAGCATGCCGAAGCCGATGGACGAGCCGAAGCGCTGAAGGGTGGGCCGTCCGCCGATGCGTCTGGCACCGGGCGTGTTCCGTTCCCAGATATTGGCGAGCGCGCTGGTCGTGATGTTCCCGGCCAAGCCTGAGTAGTTCGGCTGCAAACGCCCGTTGTCGCCATCGGTGACGAAGACGCGGCCCACGGCGTAGAGGGTGCGCGGGCCGAAGCCCTGCTTGCCCGAATACCGGTAGCGCGGGTCTTGTTTAAAGATGACAGGGTAGAGACCTGAGCCGAGCATGATGCCGGTGGTGCGCGTCGCAGTGCTGATGGCGAAACGCGAGAAGCCGTCGGCGATGCGATCATTCGTCATCTTCTGCGGCTGATGCCGCTCGCGCGCCTCTGTGATCGTCGCGCCGATGGCCGTGGAGGCGTAGCCCATCGGGCTGAGGAACGCCGCATGAAAGGCACAGTTCATTTTCTTCCCGGCCGTCAAAGGGGCAGGCGCAGAGTCGGCCTGCGCCGTGCCGCACTCATCCGCGTCCGGTTGCGGCGTAGGTGAAGCAGCCGGCGGCGGTGGCGCGGTTGCTGGCTGTTGGGCGAATGCCGTCGCGCGCCCGCACACGCAAGCGGCTAGGAGCAGCAGTATGAGGAGCGACGATTTGGGCAGCGATTTGCGCATGGGTCACAACCTCCGATTGAAGTAGGGCAGGCAGAGTGAGCACAGCCTGCGCGTGCAATCACGTTCGAGGTCTTGCCCCGCATGCTAACCGCCGCGCCCGCACATATCAAGCGATTTTCTTCCGCTCGCGACGCACGCCGTTCTGTCCTTGCGCGGTTAACTTAAGATTGTTGTCGTGTCCATTGTGGTGACCATTGAGCAGCGGTTTCAGTGCTTGGCCCGTGTACGAGCGGCGGACGCGCGCGACTTCTTCGGGCGTGCCGGCGGCGACGACGCGCCCGCCGCCCGCGCCGCCTTCGGGGCCGAGATCGATCACGTAGTCGGCCGATTTGATCACGTCGAGATTATGTTCGATGACGATGACGGTGTTGCCCAGAGAGGCGAGGCGTTGCAGCACGTCGAGCAGTTTGTGTACGTCGGCGAAGTGGAGGCCGGTAGTCGGCTCGTCGAGGATGTAGATGGTGCGCCCCGTCGCGCGTTTCGATAACTCGCGCGCGAGCTTGATACGTTGCGCCTCGCCGCCGGAGAGCGTGGTCGCGGATTGACCGAGTTTGATGTAACCGAGTCCAACATCGAGCAGCGTCTGCAATTTTTGTTTGATCTGCGGAATGTTTTCTAAGATTGGCAATGCTTCTTCGACGGTCGTGTCGAGCAGTTCGGCAATGGATTTGCCTTTGTATTTGACCGAGAGCGTCTCGCGGTTGTAACGCGCGCCGCGACACACGTCGCAGAGGACATACACGTCCGGCAGAAAATTCATCTCGATGCGTTTCAGCCCGTCGCCCTCGCAGCCTTCGCAGCGGCCGCCTTTGACGTTGAACGAAAAGCGGCCCGGTTTATAACCACGCTCGCGCGATTCGGGCAGCATGGCGTACAACTCGCGGAGCGGCGTGAACAGACCCGTGTAGGTCGCAGGGTTCGAGCGCGGCGTGCGCCCGATGGGCGACTGGTCGATCTCGATCACTTTGTCCACGTGCTCAAGCCCTTCAATCGCGTCATACGCGCCGGGTTCGTTGAGCGAGCCATAGAGATGCCGAGCGAGCGCGCGATACAGAATGTCGTCAATCAAAGTTGACTTGCCTGAGCCGGAGACGCCGGTGACGACCGTGAGCAAGCCGAGCGGAAACTTAACTTCGATGTCTTTCAGATTATGCTCACGCGCGCCGCGCACGACGACGTTGTGCCCGTTCGGCGTGCGCCGCTCGTGCGGCACTTCGATCCGTTGCGCGCCGGACATGTAGAGACCCGTGACGGACTGCGGATTACGCGCCACTTCATCGGGCGTGCCCACGGCCACGATCTCGCCGCCGTGCGCGCCGGCCGCGGGGCCTATGTCAACGATGAAATCGGCGCGGCGGATCGTCTCTTCATCATGTTCGACGACGAGGACGGTGTTGCCGAGGTCGCGCAGTTGGCAGAGCGTGGCGAGCAGTTGTTGATTGTCGCGCGGGTGCAAACCGATGGATGGCTCATCCAATACGTACAGCACGCCGCGCAGTTGCGAGCCGATCTGCGTGGCGAGACGTATGCGTTGCCCTTCGCCGCCGGAGAGCGTGGCGGAGGGGCGGTCGAGCGTGATGTAGCCCAAGCCGACCGTGTTGAGGAAGCGCACGCGGTCGCGTATTTCGCGCAAGACGCGCCCGGCGATCTGCTCCTCGCGCTCGTTCAGCATCAGACGATCAAACGCCGCGATGACATCTTCGATGGGCAGCGAGGTGTAGTCCGCGATGCCTAAATCGCCGACACGCACGGCCAGCGATTCCGGTTGCAGTCGTTGGCCTTTGCACTCAGGACACTCGACCGGCGAGACCAACTCTTCGAGTGCGAGGCGCACACGCTCGCTCGGCGCGTCGTTGATGCGCTCGCGCAGATGCCGGATCGCGCCCTTCCAATCGCTTTGATAGGTGTACTGTCCCTGCCGGAAAGTGATCTGCCCGTTGACGCCGTGAAAGAAAGCATCGCGCACTTGTTTGGGCAGTGCGGAGAAGGGCACGTCTGCGCCACCGCCGAAATGCTCGACGATGGCGAGCAGCGCGTTCTTCAAGTACGCGGAGCCTTGCTTGTCGGCCGCGCCGAGAAAGATTTGCTTGTCCACGCGCTCGTGCGGTTCGATGATCAGCTTGGCCGGATCAACTTCCAAGACCGTGCCAAGACCGTGGCAGCGTTTGCACGCGCCGTAAGCTGAGTTGAACGAGAACGAGCGCGGCTCAAGCGGCGGGATGTTGATGCCGCAGTTGACGCAGGCCATCTTCTCCGAATAGAGCTTCTCCGCGCCATCCACGACAGAGACAAGCACCGCGCCGCCCGTCAACTTCAAAGCAGTGCGGACTGATTCAGTCAATCTATCTTTAATGCCCGGCTTGATGAGCAGGCGATCCACCACCGCATCAATCGTGTGGTTGCGCCGCTTGTCGAGCTTGATCTCTGCGTCGAGTGAGACAAGCTCGCCGTCCACGCGGGCGCGCAAAAAACTGTCCTTCGCTAACTTCTCAAGCTCTTTCTTAAACTCGCCCTTGCGCCCGCGCACGACCGGAGCGAGGATCATCACGCGCTCGCCTTCGGGCAGCGCCAGCACGCTAAACACGTTCTGCTCCACGCTCTGCCGCGTGATCTGCGCGTCGCATTGATGACAGTGCGGTTGCCCGATGGACGAGAAGAGCAGGCGCAGGTAATCGTAAACTTCGGTCACCGTGCCGACGGTCGAGCGCGGGCTGCGCGAGACAGTCTTCTGTTCGATGGAGATGGCGGGCGAGAGACCGTCCACCGAATCCACGTCGGGGCGTTCGAGTTGATCGAGAAACTGGCGCGCGTAAGCCGAGAGCGATTCG
>JANMAD010000672.1:0-4766 GCA_031359515.1 Acidobacteriota bacterium
GCGCGTCGCGCTCAAATATGATCCGCCGGCGGGCGTGGTCGGGGCGACGGTCGCGAGTCTGTTTGGCGAGAATCCCGAACAACAGATCGCCGAAGACTTGCACCGCTTCAAGCAGGTAATGGAAGCGGGCGAAGTGCCGACGACCACGGGGCAGCCTTCGGGTCGCAGCGCGGCGTCAGGGAAGTAAATAGTTGGTCAGTTTGAGATTGAGTAAGGGGCGATGCACCACAGAGGCACAGAGGGGGCACAGAGAACAGAGCCGGGCCTCCGTGCCATCTCTGTGCCCTCTGTGCCTCTGTGGTATAGGCCAACTTTCGTCGTCCTTCACTTCAAATTGAACCACTACCGGGAAATAAGCAGCAAGAAGACTGTAGACAATTAGTAGCCAACTGCTTGTTGCGACTGAGTAAAGGAGCGAATCTTAATGATAGACAAAGAACATGAGCAGGAGGAGCGCGTGGGGCACGACAGCACGACCATGCCCGGCGGCGAAAAAGAGTTGACCGGCGATCCGGGCCGCACGCCCGGCGCGGCTGAAGGCGACCGCCGCACGGTCGAAGAAGACTTGCGGCAGAAGCGGCAGGATTAGGCCGGGCAAGTTAGCACGAACAATACGAGTCGGGGCGCGGGACTGCACCGTGCCCCGACTCGGTTTTTTTCGCCAGAAGAAATCTCGTCTTTTCTTATCTGCCAACCGTCTAAAGAGTCGTTTGGGCGGCCCTTCATTCATTGACCTCGCCGGCCGCAAAGCACCACGAGCGTAAGTCAGCTTTCCAAGGGGTAATTCGTTAGAGACGGGGGCGGTTAGAGGATATTCCGCCCGCTCCGCTTAGCTTCGCAGGGGCAGACATGAAAAATCACTTGGCTTTGTGGCGCGGTATGTTATATTCGAAGTACCTCGGCTCAGCGATCAAGCGGTTCACACCTCACGTCGGCTGCCCCCAAACTAAAAAGTTCGAGTCGCCTCATCTCGGCAATTAGACGAACGCTGCGCTCCATCAGCGTAGGCGGGAATTGAGAATACGATGGCAAATACAGCTTTCTCCAATGCGCGCCCGTTGCGGCTATGGCCAGTCTGCGCCTTGCTTCTGTTGTGCGGCATGCTCTCGCCGGCCGTAGCGCAGACCCGCGAGCCTGTGATCATCACCGACACGGCCAGCACGCGCGCCATCGCGCTTGAATCGCTGTCGCGCCTGCGCGATCCGTTCCCGGTCAACACGGTCTCGTTCGTGGCCGGGGCAGACACGCGCACGCGCGTCCTCCTCTTCGTCTTGAATCTCGACCTGTTGCCCGGCGAAGGCGCGAGCGCGTTGACCGCCGACGGCGAGGACAGCACGCATCGCTTCTACAAGTTCAAAGTTGAAGACGTGCGCCCCGTGCCCGGTTTCGAGGGCATGCAACAAGTCATCATTCGCCTGAGCGACGACATCGGCGATGTGGGCGACATACTCTTGCGTTTGAACCTGCACGGCGTCGCCAGCAAACGCGTGCGCATCAGCGTCGGGCACACCGGCGGCAGCATCGCGGACGATGCCGGCTCTGCGCCGAGTCCCGCGCCCGCCGTGCCGCCTGCGCCGACGCCGACACCCGCCGCCAACACTTACACGGGGCCGGCGACCGACGCCGATACCGTCCGCTTCCTTGAGCAAGCCACGTGGGGGCCGACGCCCGCCGAAGTTGCGCGCGTTAAGGCCATCGGCTTCAACGCATATCTCAACGAGCAGTTCAATCTGGCCGCGTCGAGCTATCCGACGCTGACGCTCATGCCGACGGATGTAGGCACGGGCTGCCCGACCGGCTCGCCCTCGACCTGCGGGCGCGACAACTACACGATGTACCCGCTGCAACTGAAGCTCTTCACGAACGCGATGTACGGGCCCGATCAGTTGCGCCAGCGTATGGCGTTCGCGCTGCACAAGATCATCGTCGTGTCGGGCCGCGACACGCAGCAGCCGAGTTGGCTGGCGTCGTATCTGCAAGCCATAGATCGCAACGCCTTTGGTAATTTCCGCCAGTTGCTGCAAGACATCACGCTCAATCCGACGATGGGCGAGTATCTCGACATGCGCGGCAACACGCGAAACAACCCGAACGAGAACTACGCGCGTGAGATTCTGCAACTCTTCTCCGTCGGTCTCGATCAGTTGAACCCGGACGGCACGCCGGTGCTTGATGCGCAAGGCAATCGCGTCCCGACTTACGACCAGGCGACGATCACCAATTTCGCGCGCGTCTTCACCGGCTGGAATCTCGCGGCGGCGAAGACGACGGTCATCAACGGCACGTCGTTCCAAGTGCCCAATTATCAAGACCCGATGGTGGTGGCCAACGAGAACAATCACGACAAGAACCCGAAGGTGCTGCTGCAATACAACGGCGCGATCTCGGGCCTGCCCGCGAATCAGACCTCCGCGCAGGATTTGAGCGCGGCACTCGATAACATCTTCAATCACCCGAACGTCGGGCCGTTCATCGGCAAGGCGCTCATCCAGCAACTCGTGACGAGCAATCCCAGTCCCGCTTACGTGGCGCGCATCGCCGCCGTCTTCAATAACAACGGGCAAGGCGTGCGCGGCGACTTGAAAGCAGTCGTGCGCGCGATCCTGCTCGACCCGGAAGCGCGCGGCGATGCGAAGACCGATCCGAACTACGGTCGCTTGCGCGAGCCGATACAACTGATCACGAACATGTTGCGTGCCTACGATGCGAAGTCGTTCGACCGCGCGGCGAATAGCGACGGTTATCTGTCGCCGAACGCAGTCACGCTCGACGAAGACCCGCTCCGCCCACCCACCGTCTTCAGTTACTTCCCGGCCGACTACAACGTGCCCGGCACAGACCTGACCGGGCCGGAGTTCGGTATCCTGTCGGCGACGACCAGTTTGCGCCGCGCGAACTTCATCAGCACGATCCTCTACGTCGGCATCGCGGTCAACGGTAATGCGCCGAACGGCACGAAGATCGATGTGGCGGCGTTACAGGCGCTCGCCGGCAATCCGCAGCAACTCGTGAGCGCGCTCAACACGCAGTTGATGCACGGCACGATGTCGGCGGCGATGAACGCCTCCATCGTGCAGGCGATCACGTCGCTCACTGACCCGCTCAAGCGCACGCGCATGGCGATCTATCTTGTCGCGACCTCGTCGCAGTATCAGGTGGAGAGGTAAACATTCATGGGCTTAACACGCAGAGACTTCTTCAAACGGACGGGGTGCGCGCTGGGCGCGACGGCCCTGCTCTCGGGCCTTGAACAGTTCAGTCTGATCGACGCCTTCGCGCAAACGCCAGACGCCGTCAGCGACTACAAGGCGCTCGTTTGCATCTTCATGAGCGGCGGCAACGACGGCAACAACACCGTCATCCCCTACGACGATTACAACGTGACCGGCGGTTACGGGGCAGTGCGGACAGCCTCCGGGCTGGCTATTCCGCAATCGGCCCTGTTGCAAATCGCGCCCAACAATCTGGGCGGCATAAAGTACGGTTTGCACCCGAACCTATCGCCGGAGCAAGCCGGCGCGACCGGGACTGCGCCGGGGTTGTTGCCGCTCTGGCAGGCCAATAGGCTCGCGATCCTGTGCAATGTCGGCACGCTCATCCAGCCGCTCACGCGTACCATCTATCAGTCCACGCCGAGCGCGCGGCCCTATCAGTTGTTCTCGCACTCAGATCAGGTGACGCAACAGCAGTCGTCGGTCTCGAACACGCCCGCGCAACTCGGCTGGGGCGGGCGCGTCTCGGACGTGCTGGCCAACATCAACGGCGCGGCCCCGCTCCCGATGGTCGTCTCCACCGCCGGCACAAGCCTGTTCACGACCGGCCAGGTCACGCGCCCGCTCTCGGTCTCGCCCGCGCCGACCGCGCTCAATCAAGTATTCGTGCTGGCTAACGATACGCTGACGACGGCGGAAGCCACGACGCGCCGCACGGCCTTCGATCAAATTCGCAGCTACGACACCGGCGCGACGCTCGTCAAAGCGTCGAGCGACTCGACCACGCAGGCGTTGCAGACAAGCGCCGCGCTCAGTCAAGACCCGACGCTCACCACCGTGTTCCCGGCCACGACGCTCGGCAACCAGTTGAAGCAGATCGCCAAGTTGATCAAAGCGAATCTGACGCAGCCGTCGTTGGGCCTGAAACGACAAATCTTTTTCTGCACGCTCGGCGGCTTCGACACACACTCGAACCAGACCAGTACGGCACTCGCGGGCGGGCAGGGCAATCTGTTTACGCAACTCAGTCAAGCGATGAATGCGTTCTATGCGGCGACGGTCGAACTGGGCGTCGCGCAACAGGTGACGACGTTCACGCAGGCGGATTTCGGACGCACCTTCCAGGCGGCGGGGACGGGCGTGGCGACGGTCGGCTCGGATCATGGTTGGGGCAATCATCAGTTCATCATGGGCGGCTCGGTCTTGGGCGGGCGTTTCTACGGCACGTTCCCGACGCTCGCGCTCGGCGGCCCAGACGACACGGACACGCGCGGGCGTTGGATACCGACCACCGCCGTCGATCAGTATGCCGCCACGCTCGCGCGCTGGTATGGCGTCGCCGATGCGGACATCCCGACCATCTTTCCCTTCGTCGGCCGCTTCGCCACGTCGAACCTCGGCTTCTTAGGATAAAGGCCGCCACAGGCAACGCAGAAGTATGAACGCGGAACGATGAGCAGTGCTTCATTCATCGTTCCGCGTTCATCGTTCATCGTTTAGCTTATGTCGCAGATCAGACGGGTCAAACTCATCATCGTCGCCCTCTTCATCGTC
>JANMAD010000690.1:0-2041 GCA_031359515.1 Acidobacteriota bacterium
GCCGAACCAGTTGTTGTGGTAGTTGTTGTAACGCCAGTTGTTGCGGACGCCGTTGCCCCAGTTGTTCCAGTACTGGCCGCGATTGGGGTTGTTGTTGATCCAGTTCTGCATCTGCGGACGGTTGACGATGGTGTTGTTCCAGTTGTTGTTGATAGGCGTCAGCCAGGCCTAAGAGTTTAAGGTGGCGTAAAGTTGTCAGTGTTTGTTGGGCGAGCATTCTTCTCCTTCTTTATCGGTAATAATCTGACCCGCGCACGTTCTCATGGGTGCGGATCGGATGGGTGGTGACGGCGTCGGGGAGTGGTAACTGATCGAGTCCGCGCCGCAGGATGGAGAGGACACTGCGGCGGGTTGGCGACGACAGTGCGAGCGCGCGTTGGCAGGCGGCTTCGAGTCGGTCTGTGCCGTAGCGCTTGCCCAAGCCGAGCAACCCTAAGCAACTGCGGTAGCCCTGCTCGGGGTGCGACTTCTGCTCCAGCAAGTGACGAACCAGGTCGCGCGTCTGCGGGCCGATCTCCGAGGCCCAGGTGAGGAAGCGACCGGGCGTCCATTCCAGATGGGCGCGGTGCGCGCGGGGCATATGGTCGGGTTGGGTGGAATGAGCGCCGCGCTGGCTGCTCCGCAGATGAGAGGCGACGCGCTTCGAGTGGTGGAAGAACTCAACCGCCGTGGCGGTGAGGCGAACTTCGATCTCGCGCTTCACCAGGCTGTGCGGGACGCTGTAGTAATGACCGGCGACTTCGACGTGGTAATCGATATTGACGCGCGCCCGCTTCCACTCGGCATATTCATAGGCCTGTGGCGGCAAGGGCGACAGCGCCGGACGATCTATTGCCTCGAACTGTGAGCGGCGGGTGCCAGAGAGCTTCTTGAAAGGGCGTTCATTGAGACGGGAGAGGAGGTGACGGATCGTCAGGTTGAGGTCGAAGAGCGAGAAGAAGGTGTGCTGCCGGAGTCTGGCTAAAATCCAGCGTTCGACGACCTGGACACCGACCTCGACCTTCGCTTTATCTCTCGGCTTGTAGGGACGCGCAGGCATTGCCGCCGTCCCGTAGTGAGCCAGCATCTCGGCGTAAGAAGTGTTCAGGAGCGGCTCGTAGCGGCAGGCGCGCGTGACGCCGCTCTTGAGGTTGTCGGGGATGACGAGTTGCGGGGTGCCGCCGAAGAACGAGAAGGCGCGCGTATGAGACGAGATCCAATCGGGGAGGCTTTGCGTCCAGGTTGCCTCCGCATATGTATAGTTCGAGGCGCCCATGACGGCGACGAAGACTTGGGCCTCTCGGACTTCGCCGGTCGCGATGTTGACGACCGGGACGGTCGGGCCACAGTAATCGACGAACAACTTCTCGCCCGCCCGATGCGTCTGGCGCATTGAGAGCTTGAGGCGCGAGCGCCAGTCGCGGTACAGCACGCAGAACTGAGTGTAGCCGTAACCTTCGGGGTGCGCGGCGGCGTACTCTTCCCAGAGCAGCAGTCGGGTGACGCCTTTGCGCTTGAGCTCTGTGTGGATCGAGGCAAAGTCGAGGGTGGCGAGCCGCTGCGTGGCGGCTGGTGGCGGGTCGCTCTGCGGCCACAGTGTGCGCGCGAGCGCAGCCTCGTCCATCTCCTCGGGGAGCGGCCACTCGCGGAGCCCGGCGCGTTCAGCCGCCGCCAGATACTTGGCGACTACGCCGGTGCTGAGCTTGAGCGACCGGGCGATCTGCCGCTGGCTTAAATGTGTGGCAAACTTTAAACGAAGAACTTCTTTAATCTGGCGCATGGAGAGTCTCTCAACCGGCATCGCTTTTATCCTCCAAAGATGAAAATGGAGGAGATGATGCGGTGAAACGAGTCGTTACTCCAGCGCTGTCAACGGGTCTTTCGCCATCGTGAGCGCCTGTTTCGGAAAGAGACGGAAAGTGCTCACGATGTGGCGAAATGACTGCTCACGATCAAGCGAAACAGGCGCTCACGATAAACCGAAATGACTGCTCACGTTCGTCCGAAATACGCACGCCAGACATGGTAGAGGGCGTGAGTGCCGAGGCCGAGTTCGTGCGCG
>JANMAD010000019.1:0-1550 GCA_031359515.1 Acidobacteriota bacterium
GTGACTTTAAGCTACGAAACGGTTACTTCCTCTTCTTCAACGAGGTACGGTGTGATCTGATGGAGTTGTCCTGCGTCCTCGGCGAGGATCGCTTGCACGATGGGCAGACTGAGCGTGCGCGTTTTCTGGATGCCGGGCACAGCCTTACCTTTGGCATAGACCGCGTGGCGGCCATGCTCTTCGTACCATTCGCCGAGGCTCGCCGTCTTGTGCATGTTCTCTATGATCTGTCGCCAGCCGACGCCCGTGTTGTAAGCGCAGAAACTGATCTCGCCTTCCTGCGTGCCGTAGGGGATGACGCACATCTCGGTGCGGCGGAAGTCGTAGTTGAACAAATCCTGAAACCACATGCCCTCGACGCACAGCACGCGCCACTGGTCGCTCGCATCCTCCGAGCCATGCTGCGTCTTCATGCGGTCGTTGCGATCCGAGTTGGCGTTCGCGGACGAAGGCTTGAACAGATTGATGATCTGCGAGATCGGAAAACCTTCCGGCGCTTGTGTGGGATCGAAGTTGCGCATGATGGCCATGGCGAGTTGCGCCATCGTCATCTTTTGCCCGCGTGCCGTGTCGGTGATGAGCGTCACGTCGCGCATGAAGCGTTCGTAGTTGAAGAACTTGAAGAGCGGCGTCCACGCGCCCGTGTGCCGGTTGACGACCATCAGCGTGAACACGCCGCAGTTCGGATGGCAGTTGCAACTCGACCAACCCCACGGCGCGTCCGCGCCTTGCAGCATGTCCATCACTGACGTGAACGCCGAATAAGACGAGAGCGGATACCAATCGCGCAACGCTTTCAAGTTGCCGCCGAGTTGCGTTTCGAGATCGCCCGCCATGCAGGCGAGCGTGTAACGCTGCTGGCTGCGCACATCGTCCGGCACGTCCTCGTCGCGTCCCGTGAACGAGACGGGCTGGAACGCGATGGTCTGCACCTTGTCTATATTCTTGGCCGCGAACTCGACGATCTGGCCGATAGCATCGTTATTGATCGTGTTGACGATGGTCGTGACCAACGTCACCTTGATGCCGACGCTGGCGAGATTCTCAATCGCGCGCAACTTCACGTCAAACAAATTGCCGACGCCGCGATGCTTGTTCTTCTCTTCGCTCACGCCGTCGAACTGCAAATAGACGCCGTGCTGGCCCGCTTCCTTCGCCGCCTTGCAGAACTCTATGTCCTCGGCGTAGCGAATGCCGTTCGTCGCCGCGAGAATGCGGTAGAAGCCGACCTGTTTCGCGTAGGCGACTGCCTCTAAGAAGTAAGGCGAGAGCGTTGGCTCGCCGCCGGAGAAGAGAATGATGACTTGCCGTTTCGGCTTGAATGAGACGGCGCGATCAAGGATCGCTTTCGTGTCTTCATACGTCGGCTCATGCACGTAGCCGACCTGATTCGCGTCCATGAAGCACGGGTTGCACATCATGTTGCAACGGTTGGTGAGATCGACCGTCAACACCGCGCCGCGCCCGAACTTGATATTGGACGTGCCGTGCCGGTGTATGCTCGCATCCTCCGCCGCGCGAAAGTCGCGCCCGTAAAACAGCGACTCGAT
>JANMAD010000332.1:0-10482 GCA_031359515.1 Acidobacteriota bacterium
GGGCCACCGCGGGCGCGGGCGTGCGAAGGTATGGGAGTCGCGCGTCGAGACCGCTGCGGCATGCATATTCGTCACGCCTGGCCTGCACGTTCCTCTCAGCCTCGGACAAGCTACGACGACTCGCGTGGAGATGTCGAAGCCTATCAGAGGTGAGCCGAACTGCGACAACCTATAATCGGCATGCACCCGACCCGCAATCAGCGAGTCTCTTAAATTCAATGGCAGCAGCGGGCGGGTGATGCCTGGCGTTCGGCTGCTTAGGAGTTGAATGGATAAGCTAATCATAAAAAATGCCCGCTGGAAACACATCCGGCTGCTCATCGGCTGTCTAGGCTTTGTCGCCACCGGCATCTGGATCGTCGTTCACGGCGGGTCATCCGGTTGGGTTCCCATCTTGTTCTTTGGCTCTGGCCTTGTGGTCTCCATCTGGCAGATCGCCGACTCCCGCCCCCGGCTGGTAATTGATGAGCACGGTGTTTTAGACCGGACGCTCGGGGTAGGGCGCATCGCTTGGAGCGATATTGAGGCGGCGTACGTGAGGTCAATCAACGGGAATGATTTCATCTGTCTTGAGTTGAAGAATGCGGAGGAGTATGGGCAGAAATTGTCGAAGGTGAAGCGCGCGATGGCAGCGGCGAATCGTGGTTTAGGATTCACGGATTTCAACCTTAACCTCTCCGGTGTAGATGCGAGGACTGACGAGGTATTTGAGTTGCTAATGAAATATTGCCAAGTGGCTGCCGAGGCGCAGCCGAACAAGCTAACTGAGGGTGACGTGTCAAGCGATTTCTTCATCTCCCGCCACCGCCGGGACTAACGCCGACCCTTTCTTCCGCAAGCATTCGACGTATCTCGCCTCATCATATTTCGTTCGCGTCTGCCCACATTTCCAGATGATCCGTATCCACTTGTAAGCGAGTGCGCGCACTGCCGCCTGATGGCTTTTACCCTGCGCTTTCTGTGCTAAGTAGAAAGCCCGTGCCCACTCCGAGTGCCGGATTGATTCGCCAGCGTATTCGACGAAGGACTGGCGCAGGAACTTCGGGCAAAAGTAGCGCCACCTCGTCCATGATGACTTGCCGCTACGTTCGACGACGGGCGCGACGCCGGAAAAGCGCAACAACTCATCGGCGCTCGCCCATCGCTCACGGTTACTGCCCATTGCGGTCAGCAAGCGTGCGGCATAGACATGCCCCGCGCCGGGCAAGCTGGTGAACAACTCGAAGTCTGCGTGCGCTTCGCACAACGCTTCGATCTGCTGGTCGAACTCTTTGACCGCCGCAAGCGTCGTCTTCATTTGCGAGGCGAGGGCGCGAGCCAGCAGCACTGATGAATTGATGACCGCTGCATCGGTGGTCAGCGGCGCGGCTTCTTTGCGCGCGTCGAGCCGCGCGTCGAGTGTGTCCTTGCGATGCGAGTTATGCGCGCGGAAGAACTTCAAGAGCGTTTGGCGGCGCACGCCTCGGAGTGCCTCAAGGCTCGGCCAACGAAGCAGGAACTCGCCCACCATCGGGGTGCGAATGTCCGGGAACCACGCTAAAACTTGCGGAAAATAGGACTTTAGGAGCGTGGTCAGCCGGTTGCTCAGGCGTGTCCTGGCGCCGCCGAGTCTTCTGCGGTGTTCGACGAGCAAGCGCAGGTTGCGCGTCTGTTCCGAGGCGGGCTGCCATGCCCTGCGCCGCTCGCCGTGATGCAGCAGTAACGCGGCTAAGAACTCGGCGTCCGGGGCATCATCTTTGTGGCGCGCGGGCGCGAAGGCTGCGCGGAAGCGCGAGCGCGGGCGCGGGTTAAGGGGCAACAGCGTGATGAAGTCGTACTTCAAAAGCGCGTAGATCAGCGGCCCGCGAGACTGCTCCAAGCAGACGGCGACTTGTTGGCCGCCGTAGCGCGCGCGCAAAGAAGTGGCCCACGCTTGGGCGCGGGTTGATACTCCTTATAATTAAAGCTATCGTTCATTTACATCATGGCGCAGAGCGAAAAATTTACCATCGGCGTAGAAGAAGAATATCAGATTGTCGATATCGAGACGCGCGAGTTGCGCCCGCGCGCGCTCCGCATTCTGCCCGGAGCGCAGGCGGCGGTGGGGGATCAGGTCACGCCGGAGTTGTATCTTTCGCAGATCGAGATCGGCACACCGGTCTGCCAGACCCTGGCGGAAGTGCGCGCCGAACTAACTCGCCTGCGCCGTGAAGTCAACGCCGCCGCTACAGGTGAAGGCAGCCACATTGCGGCTGCGGGCACGCACCCCTTCTCGCACTGGGAAGATCAGGAGATCACGCCGCGGCGGCGCTATACCGGGATCGCCGCGGAGTACGAACAGCTCGCGCGCGAGCACTTAATCTACGGCTGCCACGTGCATGTGGGGATTGAAGACCGTGAGGCCGCGATTCAAGTGATGAACCGCGCCCGGCTGTGGCTCGCGCCGCTGCTGGCACTAGCCGCCAACTCGCCCTTCTGGCTCGGCCGGGACACGGGTTACGCCAGTTTCCGCACCGAGATATGGCGGCGCTGGCCGCTGGCGGGCACGCCAATGGTGTTCGGCTCGCGCGCCGAATATGACACGCTCGTCGATACTTTAGTCGCAACGGGGAGTGTCAGCGATGCGACGAAGATCTACTGGGACATGCGTCCGTCGGCCCGCTTCGAGACGCTCGAGTTCCGCGTGACGGACGTGTGTCTGACGGTGGACGAGGCCGTCATGATTGCCGGATTAGTCCGCGCCCTGACACGCACCTGCTACGAACAGTCCGCGCGGGCGGAGCCGCTCCAAGAGGTGCGCCCTGAGTTGCTAAGTGCCGCCAAGTGGCGCGCCGCCCGCTACGGACTTGATGCGGACCTGATTGACGTCGAAGCGGGCTGCGCCATCCCCGCTGGCGAACTGATTGAAAAGCTGCTCGCGCATTTGCGCCCGGCGCTCGCAGCCGCACAGGACTGGGAGGAAATCTCAGCATTAGTCCGGGCCACCCTCGCGCAAGGTAACGGCGCGGCCCGCCAACGCGCTGCCTTCGCCCGCGCGGGCAATTTTGCAGAGGTGGTCGATCTTATTGTCGCCGAGACGTGCGCGCCTGAGGCTGCATATTAGGCGGCGCGCGATGGCGGTACCTCATTGTTGTAACTATAACGATGACTGCCGGCGGTAGGCTTCTATGGCTTATTTACTCAGGCCCTAGAGCAACAACGGGCATCGGGTTCGTAGCTAACTGCACCTTGCGGGAGCGAGACGCGCTCTAGTTGCGCAGAAAAGTGCAGCGGCTCCGATCTACCGAAAGCGTCCGCAAACCAGACCGTCGTTTTGTGCAGTTCTTCCGCCCGGTGTTAGTTTCACGTTAAATGAAGACGGAAGATCGGCGGGCTTTAGCCTCCATTTGGCAGCTAGGGGGATTGACGTGGCGGGAGATGGGACGGCGCGTCTGGCTAGAGGTTTATGAGAGCGATCTCTTCACTCGCGCGGCTGCCCTTTCTTACTTCTTCCTGCTCGCTCTCTTTCCGCTACTCCTCTTCCTGACCGCGATGCTCGGCTACTTCGCGGACGCGGGCACTGAACTACGCCACAACCTGCTGCGCTACCTCGGCCACGTCGTGCCCCGCTCATCTTCGGAACTCATTTACACGACTATCAACGAGATCAACAAAGGTGCCGGCGGTGGCAAGCTCTCCTTCGGCTTGCTGGCCGCCCTCTGGTTCGCCTCCTATGGCATGGGGGCTATTAGCGAGACGCTCAACGCCGCCTACGGCGTGCGGGAGTCGCGTCCCTGGTGGCGAGTCCGGCTCACAGCGGTCGCTCTCACAATCGCGCTCGCGGTGCTGATCATCTGCGCGCTCGCCCTTATGCTCTACGGCGGCGAGATCGGTGCGCGGGTGGCTAATCATTTCGGGTTAGGGGCCGCCTTCATGCTGGCTTGGAATGTGCTGCAGTGGCCCATCGTGCTCGCCTGCGTGCTGTTCGCGTTCGCCCTGATCTATTACTTCGCGCCCGACCTTTATCATCAGAAGTGGTACTGGATTACCCCAGGCTCAGTGACGGGTGTCAGTCTCTGGCTGCTCGTCTCTTTCTGCTTTCGTATCTATCTCCGCTACTTCGACAGGTACAGCCTGACTTACGGCTCGCTCGGGGCGGTGATTATCCTGATGCTGTGGTTCTACCTAACGGGTGCGGCGATTTTAGTCGGTGGTAAAGTTAACGCGGAGATAGAGCACGCGGCGGCGGAAGCAGGTGCCCCCCGGGCTAAGCTGCCCGGTGAGAAGTAAGCGGGAGCCCGGCGTTGGCTGAGCAGCAATCACTTTTAAATACGGTGTCGCGGGCTAAGCTGCTTAGATAACGGTATAAGGAGTGTCGGCAAGCCAGCTGCGCGGCGGCGTGCGGGACACTAACCTCGTCCACGCTTACTACTCGCCGCCCGCCGCTTAGTTGTCTTCTTCCCGCGCGCAAGTCTGAGCACGTCGCCCGGCTGACAGTTGAGCCCCGTGCAGATCTTCTCCAATGTCGCGAAGTTGATCCCGAGCGCCTTGCCCTTCTTCAGCCGCCACAGTGTCGTGTGGCTGATGCCCGTCTCTTTGGCCAGCCAGTAGAAAGACCGCCCTTGCTCTGCCAAGCGCGCGTCAATAAAAATCTCAATCACAATGTGCCTCCGCTCACCGACGTTGCGTGAATGTCATTTGCGAGATATACCATATCTGAAATATATCACATAAGAGATATATCCCATATTTGACATATAACCCTATTATGTAATAGGGTGATTGCGAACCGAGTCAAGCTAATACTCCATTCTCAGCCCGTCGGGAATCATCCGGATTGTCTGAAGCCACTAGCTCAATTTCCAAGGAGATAAAACAATGGGTTTATTCGATAAGATGTTTGGCCACGGTGCCGCCACAGCCAGCCAGCAGCCCGATGCGGAGAAACGCTTCAACGAACTGAAGCAGAAATACGAGACAGTGCTCACAACCGCTGATCAGCAGCACGTGCAATTCCAGAACCTGCATGTGCAGGACAATAAGCTCTTCATCAAGGGCACTGCGCCCACGGAAGAGGCCAAGAACAAGTTCTGGGAGCAGATCAAGCTCGTCAGCCCGAATCAGGATGACATCACAGCCGACATCACTGTTGATTCAAACCGCGCACAGGGCGCAGCCGTCGGCGGGGCTAGTGGCGGTCAGACTTATACGGTCAAGTCGGGCGACACGCTCTCGAAGATCAGCAAGGAACTTTATGGCGACGCGAACGAGTACATGGCGATCTTCTACGCTAATCGCAGCGCATTGAAAGACCCGGACAAGATTCAGGTCGGTCAGCAACTGACCATCCCGGCCAAGTCCTAACGGTAAAGGTCTGAAAACGACTCTTAAAGCTCCTGGAGCAGGTGGCGGCCCTCGCTAGCTTCCGCCTGCTCCAATCACGCAAGCTGCGTTCACGCTTTAGAGTTTTTGCAGCGCTAACAATGGGAGGTCACAGCACATGAGTTGGATGGATCAACTAACCGGAGTCTTGCAGCAGTATACCGGCACGGCGGCGGCGCAAGCCCCGACGACCGTACACGATGATTTCGATCACATCGCACAGAACGCGCCGCCGTCGGACTTGGCGGATGGGCTGGCCGCCGCCTTCCGCTCGGAGCAGACACCTGAATTCGGCCAGATGACCGGGCAACTGTTCAGTAACTCCAACGGTCAGCAGCGGGCCGGCATTCTCAACACGCTCCTGCGCGCCGCCGGGCCCATGATTCTTTCGCAGGTCTTATCACGCCGGGCTAATGGTAATGGCGGCAGCGGCGGTGGCCTATCCAGTCTGATCGGCCTGTTAAGCGGCGGGCAGCAGACAGAGGTCACGCCGGAGCAAGCCCAACAAATTCCGGCCGAAGCCGTCGAGGAGATCGCGGCGCAAGCCGAAAAGAAAGACCCTTCCGTGATCGATCAGGTCAGCAACTTTTATGCGGCGCATCCGACGCTCGTGAAAACGCTCGGCGCGGCGGCGCTGACGATAGCGCTCTCGCAGATCGCCCAACGGCAACAGGCTGGTTAGATAAAGTTGGGCTTGGGCCACGCTTCGCCCGGCGCGGGCATATAAGTGAGGCAAGATGAGTAACGAAGTATATGCTGATCCCGGTAAGTCAACACCCATGATGCGGCGTTTTATCATCTATGGTGGCGTGCTCCTTGTGGTCTTCCTGCTCGGCTTCGTCCCGATGTGGCTTAAGGCGCGGGCAGCCGACAGTAGTCTCGCCGAGGCAACGCACCAGCTAACCCTTGCCGGCATGCAGAACGATCTCGCCTCGGCGGTAATTGATGCGCGGCGGGGGGATTACGAGCCAGCCCGCCAGTCAGCGAGTCAACTCTTCACATCCTTACGCGCAGAGATTGATAAGGGTGGTGCTTCCGCCTTCACGCAGACCCAGAGAGACGGGGTGCAACCGTTATTTGCCGGCCGCGATGAGGTAATCACTCTGCTTGCGCGCAGTGATCCAGCCGCTGCGGACCGGCTGACCGATTTGTACGTGGCATACCGAAAAGCCATGCGCGGTTGACGACCCGCGCGGACTTTCTAACTTGCGCCGTCCATGTTTTTAAGCCGGATAATAACCCGAAGAAGCCATCGAACGGAGCAATAGCCCATGAATAATGATGACGGCAGACAGCAAAAAACCCACGTGGTAGTGGATACGCCGACCGAACACCGGGAAGTTATGACCCAGCGGACTGAACAAGCCCCGGAACCGTCCGGCCCCTCAACCGGGACGATAGCGCTCATCGCGCTGGTTGTGCTGGCGACAATCGGTATCGTCGTCTATGTGGTCAGCAATAAGAATGCGGAACGTGCTGCCGACAGGAACGCGAACCTGACCGCCGCGACTATCAACAATAGCCAGCAAACCCAACCGCCGCCCACGATCATTCAACAACCGGCAGCCGCGCCGCAGCAGGCCCCAGTGATTATCCAGCAAGCACCGGCGCAGCAACCTCCGGTGGTCATTCAACAAGCCGCCCCGCAGCAGTCGGCGGGCGACGACGCCAGCGTGGATGCGACCGTGCAAGAAGCAGCGACGAAGAAACTGAACGAGAGTGATGGGATGGCATTAATTACGATCAAGGTGAGCCGGGGCACAGCAACCCTGAACGGGACTGCCGCGTCGGCAGCCCTCAAGTCTCAGGCCGAGCGCGTGGTGAGAGCCGTCCGGGGTGTCGCCGCGGTCGATAACCAGATCGCAGTCTCCGGCTTATAGAAACTGGCACGCCGGACTACGCCGGCAAAACGTTACCGACCTCGGGAGGGTCCGCATCATGTCTATCGCACGTATCACAGAAATCAGTTCCACATCGGAAAAAAGTTTTGAAGACGCCATTCAAAGCGGCGTCACCCGCGCGACCGAGACGCTGCGCAACGTCCGCAGCGCGTGGGTCAAAGAACAGCAGATCAGAATCGATGGCGGCAAAATCGTCGAGTATCAGGTGAATCTAATGATCACTTTCGTTCTGGACGAAGGCGATCAAACGGCCATTGCCTAACCTCAACTGAAGACTTGGGCTGGATGTAGCATGCCGTAGCGCCGTTCGCGAGAATCTCTCCCGCTGGACGCTCTCCGCGTCTTGTAAAACAGGTGATTTCCCAACCGCGCAGCCCAGCCACTGCTTGCAACCGACCCCGCGATAGCATGTCTCTCAAGGTGCTTTCTTGTATTCATGTTGGATGCTGCTTGCGTGGGGCGGCTGATGCATGCGATAGACCTACCTTTAGGAATTGAACAATATGACTAAAACGTTTCGATTATGAACGGGACAATATAACTTCTGTGAAGCGGCGGTTAGAGTCAAGCGATTTCTTTACCTTCTTCTTCTGCGCTAGGGCACACCTCTTCCATTCAGCGAGTTTCATGTCAGCCTTCTGTCCGCGCTCATCAGTGGGCGAGGTTTTGTCTCGCCCGGCGCATAGTTGGATTCGATAGGCCGGCGACACCATCTGTATTACGGCACTCGACGGCTGCCAAGTTAAGTGACGGCTTCTTCTCCCGATACGTGTAGGCGATCAGTCCGGCCACTAAGTTGACAAAGCAGTTCGCCACACTGCGCTGACGGCTGTGCTCGATTTGCGAGATGTTCTTGAGTTGGTCAATCACGCGCTCGATGCTGGCGCGCTTGCGCAGCAGCAGCTTGTCGAAGATAGAGATGAGCCGGTGCTTCATCTGCTTCTTGCGTTTAGTGACCAGTTGCAGACCCCGTCATAGCGCGTCTCGAATAAGGGTTGCGAGATGTAACCTCTATCGCCGAAGAGTTTGCCAAACAACGCCTTGACCAACTCCGGCACGGGTCGTCGGTCGTCAACATTGCCTGGCGTGAAACAGCACGATGATCGTCATCACCTCCGAGAGGCAAAGTTGCGCGGCGCGGTCGCGCTGGCGTGCGCCAGTAGCGAGCAGCCGCCGTTTCCAAAGTGGTTCAAAGAACTGGCAGAAATCGTCGCTGTCGCAGAAAAGAGGTAAGATGTCCATGAGAGAGTCCCTTTCGTGCAGATGGTTGTTTTGGCGAACTCCATCTTACGAAATCTGGCTCTCTCTTCACATTCTTATCCCGAACTCACGTTATCATAAGCTATCTGACAATCCATTTCGTCGCTAATTGCTGGCTAATGAGCTTACCTGTGCGGCGCGTGGCAACTGAACCATGCGGGCCAGCAAGCACATCACCGTCTGACTTAACATGTCGCTCCGGTGCCCCCCGCATCTCGGCCGGGGCCGGTAGCTGCGGACAAGAGCAAGGCGCGAGCGGGCGGGTGGCTAACCTCCTGCCGGGGCTCGCCGCCGCCTCGCACGGCTACAGTTTTTCCAGCTTGAACTCATCGAGCCAGATGCGCCCGAAGGCCGGACAGGGCCCGCCGCCGCTACTACAATTCGCGCGCAGCAGGGCGAGTCGGACGGCCCGCACCCCGGCTGGCGCGGTGAACTCGACGGTATACTCTCGCCAATCTGTCGTGCCCAGCAAGAGCGGCGTTGACTCGGCGAGCGGACGGTCAGGCTCGGGGCCTCCTGCTGCTGCGGCCGTTACGCGCATGAGCGCGGGCCCGCCCGTAACCAACTGGGTAGTTCGCGCAAAGAAGCGGAGACGGTAGCGTGCGCCCGGTGCGACCAGGACGAGTTGGGTGGCGAGTTCGTGGCCGGGCGCGGAGTTGCCGTTGAACTCGAGTTGGAGGCTGCGTGCGCCCGCGCGTGGCATGGTCTCATCAAGCGAGAGCCTGAATGCCCCGCCCGCGTCACCGCTCGCCAGTTGCCAATCGAAGCCGGCGTCGTCGAGCCGGACCGGCTGCTCGAAGCCGCCATTAGTGATCTCGCCAGGCACCGCTTGCTCAGATGCACGCCCATCTGACCAGATAGCGAAAGCCTCCGCGAAGGCCCGCGCTGCGAGTAACTCTCGCACGAGGTCGCGGCGCGCCGGCTCCAGATTCGCCCCGCCCGCTGCGCGAAACTCTACGACCGCAGGCTGCGGCGCTTCGTGCCGGGCGAGGAAATGGGCGACGCGTAGATGTTCGGCCGGAGTCTCAGGACTAACAAGTGCGCTGAACTGCAGCGGCACCTGCCGCGCAACGTGCCAGGCGAGTTCCAGCAGATTAGGGAAACGTTGCGGGTCGCCGGTCGCCGCGCGGCGCAGTTCGCTGAAGGCGGCACTGGTGCGCCCCAAGCGCAAGTAGGTATTGCCCAATTGCCAGCGCGGTTCAGCGTAATAGGGCGCGAGTCGCAACGCCTCAGCGAAAGCGGCCAGCGCGCCCGCGCTATCGCTCGCCTGTTCGCGCAGCTTGCCCAGTTCCAGCCAGAGTAGATAATCGGCGGGGCGCAAGTTAAGCGCCTGTTCATAGGCCGCCTGCGCGCTCTGAATCGCGCCTGCATCAGTGAACACGGCGGCCCGTGCGTAATAAGCTTCCGGGTCTGCGGGTGCCAATCTGATGGCCAGATCAGTCGGCGCTATTTGCTTTGTCTGTACGCCGTACTCGGCCAGCAGCCGGGCCGCACCTACGCGTGCGCTCGTCCAGATGCCCCAAAGGCAAAGCGCTAGGCTAGCGAGACAACAGCTGATGCGGACAGTGGCGGCGGAAGTGCTGCTAGTCATGCGTAATGATTTATCTGCCGGCAAATTTGCGTGGCACTTAAGCTCGGTGCGGTCTGCGCGCATGGCGCGCGGGCCACGAGCGCGCGGGGCACAAACTTTAATCGTCCGACCTAAAAACTTTTGCCCTTGGAGATTTATCTCCAAGGGCATGGGTAAATAGCGATGAGGTGAATTTCGCGTGACGGGCTAGGTCAAGGACAAGCGTGCTGGTCAGCGGACAGGACTCGGGTTGGGTCTGTTAGCAACTATCGCAATCGTGAAGGCGCTCCCTAGCACGGCCAAGCCCAGGGCCGTAATAGCCGTGCCGCTCAAACCGGCACCGATGCCTACACCGCCGGCAGTGCCGACCGCCCCGGCTGCCCCACCGCCCGCCGCGCCCGCCACCGCGCC
>JANMAD010000334.1:0-17016 GCA_031359515.1 Acidobacteriota bacterium
AAGGCTGGTCGTGTATCGGTCGTATGCAACAAATAATAAGACCAGCAGGGTCCCGACGGCGCAAAAAGTCATCACCCTAACGGCCGCCGATTGCGACGCCGCCATTCAAATTCCTCCCCCTGCTATGATCCGGTTAGCCGTTCGGCCCGTCACACAGGTCGGCATAGAACCGCTCGCCCAGGATTTTCGGTGTGCGTTCCGGTGTCATACTGCAGGTCTCGAGCCTTGCTGATCGTAGGGCGCGAACGCGCGCTGGCGATTGCGCGGGCGACGCTTGAAGACGTGAAGGCGCGCATGGGAGTTGTCGGCGTGCGCCCGCCGACGGCATAACGCGATGGACGAAGTTAGGACCCAGACGATGGAAACGACCGCCGCCGCTGAACCGGCGGCGACGGACGCCGCAACGACAACGCCCCTGAACGTGGCGGGCGCGCGGCCCGAAATTTCGATGGATCGCAGCGGCGATGAAGTGAAACTCGTGCTGGGCGAGTTCGCCGGCCCGCTCGATCTGCTGCTCTATCTGATCCGACAGGAACAGGTGGACATCTACGACATCCCGCTCGCGCGCATCACCGACGAATATCTACGCTACCTGCACCTGATGCAGGAGATGGACATCGCGCTCGCCAGCGATTTTCTGGTCATGGCGGCACAACTCATAGAGATCAAGTCGCGGATGCTGTTGCCGGTCGATCCGCTCGCCGCCGCGCCGGAAGAAGAGGCGGATGATCCGCGCCGCGATCTGATCGAGCGGCTGTTGGAGCATCAGAAGTTTAAAGCGGCCGCGCAGATGCTCTGGTCGCGTGCGACGGTCGAGCGCGCCATCTACACACGCGCGCCGATTGAGACGGACAAGAGCAATCCGGAAGTGTCGGCCGGCGTCTTCGACCTGCTGAAAGTCTTTCAAGAGATTCTCGCGCGCAAACAGCAGGAAGTCTTGATGGAGATCGAGCGCGACGAGATGACGCTGGCGCAGATGCTCGAACGTCTGCGCAACATGATCATGTCGGCGGGCGAGTTGAATTTGCGCCAGTTCTTCGAGCGCGCCGGGTCGCGCCGCGAGCTTGTGCTGGCGTTCCTCTCCGTGTTGGAGATCGTCCGCACCACCGAAATTGTACTGATGCAAACGGAAACCTTCGGCGACATCGTCGCCCGTGTGAACAATGGAAGCAACCAGTGAGATGAGCGAAGAGCGCGAATTGCAAACGCCCGCGCCTGCGGCGAAGATTGATGATACGACCAGCTTGGCCGCCGAGACTGCGTTCGACGCGGCGGAGATTGATGAGCGCGACGAGCCGGAAGCTGAAGTTGTAATCCACGACGCCGACGCGGAGGATCGTGCGGCCCAACGGGCCGCTCTGGCGACGGGGCAACAGCCTACGCTGTTAGACGATGAGATCGCGCCGGGCGGCACGCGCTCGATGGCCGAATTGATGTCCATCATCGAGGCGCTGATCTTTGTGGCGGAAGAGCCTCTGCCGCCGAAGACCATGGCCGAAGTGTTGGGCGAAGAGCGCGGCTGGATCGAGACGGCGGTCGAGGGGCTGGCCGCTGAGTTCAACGAGCGCAACAGCGGTCTCCTGCTGCGCGAGGTCGCAGGCGGATGGCAGATCGCGACGCGCCCGGAGCATCACGATCACATCCGCGCTTTCCTCAAATCGCGCCCGTCCGCCAAACTCTCGCTCGCCGCGTTGGAGACGCTGGCGGTCATCGCTTACAAACAGCCGATCACGATCCCCGAAATCATGGAGATACGCGGCGTGCAATCCACCTCCGCGATCAAGACGCTCTTAGACAAGCGGCTCATCATCGCCAAAGGGCGCAAAGAGACCATCGGCCGCCCGATGCTGTACGGCACGTCGAAGGAGTTTCTGCTGCAATTCGGTCTGCGCGATTTAAGCGAACTGCCAAACGTCGAAGACTTCGAGGACCTAGCCGGTGGCGGTTGATACAGTTGAGTTATGATTGATGGTTGAAGTAGAAAAAATTCTGTCGTTGAGCGCGACTATCGCACGCGAGTTTAAGCCGGACTGCATTATTCTGTTCGGCTCGTATGCCTATGGCAATCCAACTGATGATTCAGATGTTGATTTACTTGTCGTGCTCCCGTTTGAAGGTAAGCCGCTGCGTAAGGCTTTAGAGATAATAAATAAAGTCAATCCAATGATTCCGATTGATCTGCTTGTCCGCACGCCTGAGCAAGTCAAAATGCGCATCGCCAATAATGATTGGTTCATGCGCGAGATTTTTGAGAAAGGGCGGAAGGTTTATGAATCCATTGACGGAGGAATTAGTAAACAAAGTCGAGGGTGATTTCAACCCTGCGGAACGTGAACTGAGGGTTACAAACGAACCGAATTATGACGCAGTTTGTTTCCATGCGCAGCAGGGCATAGAAAAGTATTTGAAGGCGAAACTTCATGAGGTAGGAGTGCAAAGCGGAAAGACGCACGACCTCTCTTTACTGCTTGACCTCGTTCTTCCGGTTGAGCCTAGCTGGTCAAGCCTGCGGCCTGATCTGCAAGCTCTGACCGTTTTTGCGGTCGCGTATCGATATCCGGGCGATTCCGCAGATGAAAATGAAGCGCATGAAGCTATGACCAAATGCAGAAACATTCGGCAGATCATTCGCACTTCGTTAAATATCTAGAGCACACTGCGCACCAATTTATTTATGGAAGAACGTTTGCAAAAATTGATCGCGGCGGCCGGGATCGCTTCGCGGCGACATGCGGAGGAGTTGATCACGGGGGGGTTGGTGTCGGTCAATGGGCAGGTTGTGACCGCGTTGGGCACGAAGGCCGATGCGGCGCGCGATCACATCAAGGTGCGCGGGCGTTTGATCAATCCGTTGCTCAAGGCGCAGCAGAAAGTTTACGTGTTACTGAACAAGCCGAAAGGGTATCTGACGAGCGTGGCTGATCCTGAGGGGCGACCGCTGGTGACACAACTCGTGCCCGCTGCGCTCGGCCGCTTGCATCCGGTCGGGCGGCTCGACTTCAACACCGAAGGCCTGTTGTTGCTGACGAATGACGGCGAGTTGACCAACCACGTGACGGCGGCGCGCAACAAGGTGCGCAAGGTTTACGAAGCGAAGGTTAAAGGCGTGCCGCCCGAAGCTGCCATCGAGCGTCTGCGGCGCGGCATCACGCTCGACGACGGTGTGCGGACTGCGCCCGCGCAGGTCAAACAGGTGGACGAGACTGACACGAACTCTTGGTTTGAGATCGTGTTGCACGAAGGGCGCAATCAACAGATCAGACGCATGTTCGACGCGATTGGTCATTCGGTGATCAAACTGCGCCGCGTGCGCATCGGCCTCATCACGGACGAGCGCATGCCGGTCGGCGCATGGCGACATTTGTCGCCGGTCGAAGTCGCCAGTCTTAAGCCCAAAGTCGCGGGCAAAAAACCTGCGCCGGGGGCGGCGAAAGGGCGCGCGGCCGGTCACGGTAAAACGCGGAGTTAGGTTACAATCGAACACACGGGCAAACAGCGCTGAACCGCAGGGTAGTTGCTTCAAGGTCTGCACACTGTTTGCCTGTTTTTGTGCGCCGCGATAAGGGGGCCTTCGAGATTCATTTATGCAATTCGACTTGAGCGAAGAGCAGTTACAGATCAAACAGAGCGTGCGCGAGTTCGCCGAGGGCGAGATCGCCGCGCACGTGCGCGAGTGGGACGAGACGCAGCATTTTCCCGTCGAGCTAGTGCCCAAGTTAGCCGCGCAGGGCTTGATGGGCGTCTTCTTCCCGGAAGAGTACGGTGGTGCGGGGCTGGGCTACGTCGAGTACGCGACGATCATTGAGGAGCTTTCGCGCGTGGACGGCTCGGTCGGTATCTCGGTCGCAGCGCACAATTCGCTCTGCTCAAATCACATCTACATGTTCGGCACGGAGGCGCAAAAGCAGAAGTATCTCGTGCCGCTCGCGCAAGGGAAGCTGCTCGGCGCGTGGGGACTGACCGAAGCCGGCGCAGGCTCGGATGCTTCGGGCACGCGCACGACAGCCGTCAAGCGCGATGGCGGTTGGCTCGTCAACGGCTCGAAGAATTTCATCACGCACGCGATCCACGGCGACATCTGCGTGGCCGTCGCTTCGACCGACCGCTCAATGCGCTCGAAGGGCATCACCGCGTTTATCTTCGAGAAGGGCATGCAGGGTTTCATGCCCGGCAAGAAAGAGGACAAGCTGGGCTTGCGCGCGTCGGAGACGGCGAGCGTGATCTTTGAGGACTGCTTCATCCCGGACGACAACCGGCTCGGCCCCGAAGGTCTCGGTTTCATCCAGGCCATGAAGATTCTCGACGGCGGGCGCATCTCCATTGCCGCGCTCGCGCTCGGCATCGCGCAGGGCGCATACGAGTCGGCGCTCAAATACTCGAAGGAGCGGCAACAGTTCGGCAAACCGATCTCGGAGTTTCAAGCGATCCAGTTCAAACTCGCCGATATGGCGACGCAACTTGAGGCGGCGCGGCTGCTAACCTACCGCGCCGCATACATGAAGGATCAGGGGCGGAAGGTCACGAAAGAATCTTCGATGGCGAAACTCTTCGCATCCGAGATCGGCGTGAAGGTCTGCGAGGAAGCGATCCAGATTCACGGCGGTTACGGTTATACAAAAGACTATCCGCCGGAAAAATACTGGCGCGATTCGAAACTTTGCACCATCGGCGAAGGCACGTCGGAGATTCAGCGGTTGATAATAGCTCGGCAACTGTTGTCTTGAGGATTAAGAGTTAGTTGGCACACACGTTTTATGGGAAATGAAGCGACAGTCAGGATAACTCTACCAAGCCAATTGGGGTTCACCTATAAAGGAGTTTATGACTTCAATCGTTTCTTGCGTTTGTTCGACTGGTCGTTGAGCGAGACTAACATTGAAGTTGATTTTAGATATTGCGAGCAAGCAAATTACCAGGCACTCTCCCTGTTCGTCCTTTATCTTTGGCATTTGAGAAGGAACGGATGTCAGATCGAGTTCCATTATGGCGAGAGAACATCAAGCAGCGCCACTACTATGTGGTACAACATGGGCGCGCAAGGGATGTTTCATGTCTTAAACGATGTACAAGAGAACTTCAAGGGCAAGCCGCACAAGTCTCTGCTGGCGATTAGAAACAGTGAGGACTTTAGAGCAGCCTTAGAGAAGGCGGAAAACTACACGAAAACACTTAATATTGAATATGAAAAAACCCTGAGATATATCCTTTCGGAATTACTCTACAATACGTTAGAGCATGGAAAAAACTTGCAACGTATCCCCTCGCTGTTGCAATTCACTTGGTACCGCGACAAGCGTGAATTGTCTTTCGTTATTGCTGATCTGGGTATTGGTATTAGAAAGCACTTGAGCCAATCATATCCTGGATTAACCAGTGATGTGGAAGCAACCTTACTAGCGCTGAAGCCTCAGGTGTCCGGCACATTTAACGGAACCGGGCAACTTTACGCTGTTAAAAATAATGCAGGCGTTGGCTTGTACTTCTCAAGCAACATCGTTAGGCGACTGCACGCAAACATGTACATAGTTTCAGGCACAGGGCTAGTGCATGTTTCACCCACGGAGGTAACGCATAAAGAACTGACATCATCTTGGCAGGGCACGCTCGTTTACGTAACACTTAAGCTTGGAGTAATCCGCGCGCTGAATTTGCAGAAAATGATGGCTGAATTTAGAGAGGCTGCGACGATAGAGTTGACACAGGCTGACTCAAAGGAACAAAGGCACATCTTTTACTTCAATATGAGAAACTACTTCGGCCGTTACGCCGAAGACAAGTTATTAGCGATCAAACTCCGGGATGAGAAATTACTGCCAGCGATTGCGGAAGATAAAGCAGTTACTATTGACTTTGAGGAGGTCATCTCCGCGCCACACAGTTTATTGAATGCTTTACTGGCAACGCCAATTCAGCGGTTGGGCTTAGCCGCCTACAAAAAGATCAAAATAATTAACGCCTCACCTGACATTAGGGAGACCGTGGATTTCATCATGGATGAGAACACGTCGCTAACTTAAGCACCTGTTAATAATGAATACGGCGACTGCCAGCACTGACATTGAACGTATCCGCGCGGGCGAGGCGCGGGCGGTGGCGCGTGCGATCTCGAAGGTGGAAGATAACGCGGCGGATGCGGCGGACTTGATGAAGGCAATCTATCCCCACACGGGGCGCGGGTTGGTGGTGGGTATCACGGGCGCGCCGGGCGCAGGGAAGTCGTCGCTGGTTGATCGGCTGGCGGGTCTGTATCGCGAGCGCGGCGAGCGCGTCGGTATCGTCTGCGTCGATCCGTCCAGCCCTTTCACCGGCGGCGCGATCCTGGGCGACCGCATACGCATGCAGACGCTTGGACTTGACCCCGGCGTCTTCATTCGTTCCATGGCGACGCGCGGACATCTGGGCGGACTGGCCCGCGCGACGGTGGACGCGGTGTCGGTGCTTGATGCCGCCGGGTATCAGAAGATCATCGTGGAGACGGTCGGCGTCGGGCAGGATGAGGTTGAGATCGTGAAGGCGGCAGACGTGTCGGTCGTCGTGCTGGTGCCGGGCATGGGCGACGACGTGCAGGCGATCAAGGCCGGCATCATGGAGATTAGCGATGTGTTCGTCATCAATAAGGCCGACCGTGATGGCGTGCTGCGCACAGAGAAAGAGTTGGAAGCGATGCAGTCGCTCGCGATGCGCCCGGACAATTGGCAGTCGCCGATCATCAAGACGATTGCGACTGAGAATAAAGGGATAGAAGAATTGGCTGCCGCCATTACGAGCTATCAAGAGTTTCAACAGCAGACCCCGTCCGCGGCCACGCGCCGCACTGCCGTCGCCCGTTGGCGTATTCTTGAATTGCTCGGCGAGACGCTGCTGGCGCGTGTCATCAATCGCAACGGCACACACGCGCGGCTGGATGCGCTAGCCGCCGAGGTCGCCGACAAACGGCGCGATCCGTATTCAGCCGTGGAAGAGATTTTGAAAAATTAGTAGGCAGTAGGCAGTAGGCGGTAGGCAGTTAAGACAAACTGCTTTTTACTGCCTACTGCCATCTGCCTACCGCCTACTGCCCACTATTATGCAGATCGAGCACATCGGCATCGCCACCGAGAATCTGGACGAAGCGCTTGGTTTCTGGCGCGATGCGCTGGGGCTGAGATTGGTGCATACGGAAGAGGTGGCGGAGCAGGGCGTGCGCGTGGCGATGCTGCCATTGGGCGAGCCGCGCATCGAATTGCTTGAGCCGACGCACGCTGGTTCGCCGGTCGCAAAATTTTTGGCGAAGCGCGGCCCCGGCATACATCACATCGCGGTGCGGGTGGATGATATACGCGCGACGCTCGGTCGTCTGCAAGCACAGGGCGCGCGGCTGATTGATGAGACGCCGCGTGTGGGCGCGGAAGGGTGTCTGGTGGCGTTCGTGCATCCGGCGAGCGCGGGCGGCGTGTTGCTCGAACTGGTGGAGCATCCGGCAGGTGGGCACGGGACGGAGAGGGACGAGGCCAGCGCGTGAGATTGAGCTATAAGATTTTAGCGACGCTTGTGTTGTGCGCCTGTGTGCCGCTTTGCCTGCACGCGCAACGCACGCAGCCGCGCGGGCGCACGCCAACGCCGCATACGCCTACGACGGCGCGGCCCGCCGCAACGCCGCAAACGGGCGTTACCCTCTCGGCGCAAGATGTGGATTTACTGATCGCCGGGTTAGGCATGCCAGCCGAAGCACAGGCGCGGCTGGGGTCAGACGCGGAGACGCGCAAGGCGTTCTTGCAGGATTTGCGTGAGATGTTCGCGGTCGCGGAGGCGGGGCGGGCAGCCGGTCTCGCGGCGCGACCCGACGTGAGGTTGCAGTTTGAACTTTCGCGCGCGTACGTCATCGCGCGGGCCTACACGCTGAAGCGACAAGCGGAGGGCGCGACCTCGCCGGCTCAAGTCGTGAGCGAAGCGGAGAGCGCGGCATTCCTGAAAGAGCCGGGGCTGGATCAGCGGTTCGCCGAGTTTCTGGCTGATTACCGCAAACACGATCCGGCGGGCGCGGACTCGCCGCTGACTGATGCGCAATTGGCCCAGTTGAAGCAGAACTGGGTGCAGGTGATGATCAGCAGCCGCAAAGGCAGCGCGGCGGGACTGGATAAAGAGCGGCAGAATAAAATCTCGATCACGTACCAGCAGGCGCGTTTGCTGGCGAGCGCTTACTTCGTTGCGACGATGAAGGCGCAGACCGCAGCGACCGAGCCGGAGATTGATGCTTATCTGGCGCAACATCCGGAGCTTGATCCGAAGGTGGCGCGGGCGAAAATCGCAGGCTTATTGCAGCGTGCGCGGGCGGGCGAAGACTTCGCGGCGTTGGCGCAGCAATTCTCAAGCGATCCGGGCAGTAAAGCTAATGGCGGCGACTTGGGCTGGTTCGCGCGCGGCATGATGGTCAAGCCGTTTGAGGAGGGCGCATTCGCGCTCAAGCCCGGCGAGATCAGCAACATCATCGAGACACCGTTCGGCTTTCACATCATCAAGCTGGAAGAACGGCGCACGCAGCCCGGTCCTGACGGGCAATCCGTCGAAGAGGTGCGTGCGCGGCATATCTTGATCGCGCCCGGCGGCGACCCCGCCGCGTCGCCGCGCGAGCAAGCGCGCGGCCAGATCGAGCAAGCGAAGCGGGCCAAGTTGATCGCCGCACTGGCGCAACGTGCGCGCATCAATCTGCCAGATGATTTCGCTGTCGGCGCGACGCAAACTGCGCCCGTTCCGGGCGTGGCAGCAGCCAACACTCAGTCGGCAACGAAGCCGGCCGCGCCGTCTGCGCCGACACACGGGCGCACAAGTCCGACGCGGCGGCAACCCGTCCGGCGGCCGTGAACCATTGCGGTCAATCTGTTAACTTGCTGTCCGTACAGTTTCATGCGCACGCGCCGACGCGCTGTGAGAGATTAAAACGCGATTACTGAATAGAGGAACAAGAGAATGATAATTTGTCAGCAATGTGGTACGTCCGTGTTGGAGAATCAACCCAACTGCCCGAACTGTGGCGCTGAGATCAAAACGGACACGACGAGTGAATTAACGCAAGGCGACGTAATGCCCGGCAGCGAGAGCGCCGCCAGCGAATACGCGACTGCGCCGAATGAAGCGCCTGCGCCGACGACCGAGCTGGATGGCACGGAAGCGGCCACGCCAGCGGCTGATGATGCAGCGACGGTGTCCGCGTCCGAGCCGACATACGAGACGGACTCTGACCGCGCGGCTGATGAAACTGCGGCCACGACTAAGCGTAAGACTGCGGCTACTGTGCCGCCACCGGTCGGGATGAGCGGGACGGCGAAAGCACTGATCGCGGCGGGCGTGGCGGTCGTGTTGGCGGTGGCGATTATTGGCCTTGTGTTAAGGGGGCGACGCAACGAAGCGATCAACTTGTCGGCGGAAGACATGTCACAGATCGTCCAGACAGTCGTGCCGCCGCAAGGGTTGGGGCAACTCGCCAACAGCGCCGAGCAACGCAAAGAGATAGCACACCAGATTCGCCAAGTCCTCGCCATCGGGCAGGAGGCGCGCTCCGCCGGTCTCGCGGACAAACCGGAAACGCAACGCCAGCTTGAAACGATGCGCACGTTCGTGCTGGCGCAAATGTACAGCGAGAAGCAGCGCAAGGCTGGCGTGACGAACCCGGAGCAGTTGGTCTCGAATCAGGAAGTGGACAACTTCATCAAAGAGCCGGGCCAGCAGCAAAATTTCGATCAGTTCTTGCAGGACGTGCAGAAGATGGGGCTGTTGCCGTCGGCGGGCGGCGTCTCCGATCAACAGAAGGAGCAGATCGAGAAGAACATGTGGGCCCCTGCGCAAGTGTTGGCGCGCAAGGCCAAGACGGCGGGCGTGGATAAAGAGCGCGTGACGCAGTTGATGATGAAACTGCAAGAGGCGCAGGTGCTGGCGAAAGATTATCTGCCGAAACTGACGGAGCAGACGAAGGCGACGGATCAGGATATAGATTCTTACATCGCCAAGCACCCGGAACTCGACTCGAAGCAGACGCGTGCCAAAGCCGATGAGGTATTAAAGCGCGTCAAGGCGGGCGAGGATTTCGTGGCGCTGGCCAAGGAGAACTCAACCGATCCGGCGAGCAAGGATAAGGGTGGCGAGTTGGGTTGGTTCAAGCGCGGGATGATGGTCAAGCAGTTTGAGGACGCAGCGTTCAGCATGCAACCCGGCCAGACGAGTGACGTGATCGAGACGCAGTTCGGTTATCACATTATCCAGACCGAAGAGCGCCGCACGACTAAAGGCGAGGATGGCAAGGACGCCGAAGAAGTGCGCGCCCGCCACATCCTGGTCGGCTTCCCGGCGGCGGGCGGGGCTAATCCCTTCGGCCCGCCGCAGTCGCCGCGCGATCAAGCGAAGACGGCGGTTGAGAAAGAGAAGCGCGATAAGTTGATTGACGAGATCGCGGCCCGGCAGCACGTGACGGTGGCAGAAGATTTCAAAGTCGAAGCGCCGCCCGCCCCGCCGATGGGTATGCCGCCGGGCGGACTACCGGGTGGCGGCGAAGAAGATGCCCTACCGCCGGGCGCGGAAACGGGAGCGCCGCCCGTGCAATCACCGCACGGTAGCGGTAACGCTAATGCGGCAAACGTCAACAAGGCGCAGCCTGTGAAGCCGAAGAAGTAAAGAAGCTGTTAGCGATTAGCTGTTAGCCGTTAGCTAAAGACAAAGAGCTAACAGCTAACAGCTAACAGCTAACAGCTAACAGCTAATCGCTAACAGCTAATCGCTCCCATGCAATTTGGCGACTACCGCATTGAGATCGTGCCGGACGCGGAGTTTCGGCTGGACGGCGGGGCGATGTTCGGGGTCGTGCCGCGTGCGTTGTGGGCGCAGGTCGCGCCGCCCGACGAGCAGAACCGCGTGCGCTTGAACATGAACTGTCTGTTCATTGAAACGACGCGCGAGCGCATCCTCGTCGAGACAGGCATCGGCGACAAGTGGTCGGCGAAGCAGGCGACAATGTACGGCATCGAGCGCAAGCGTTCACTTGCCGACTCGGTCAAAGCTGGCACAGGCTACAGCGCGGACGAGATCACGATTGTCGTCAACACACATTTGCACTTCGATCATGCGGGCGGGAACACAATGCGGGACGCGGACGGGCGCGTCGTGCCAACTTTTCCTAATGCGCGCTATTTCGTCTCGCGCGCAGAATTTGCGCACGCGGAAGCGCCGCACGAGCGCGACCGCGCCAGCTATCTGCCGGAGAACTGGCAACCGTTGGTCGAGAGCGGGCAACTTGAGTTGCAGCCCGCCGAGTACGAGGTCGTGCCGGGTCTGCGCATGGAGACCGTGCCGGGTCATTCGCGCACGATGCAATGTCTGCGGCTGACACGCGCGGGGCGCACGCTCTTCGGTTTCGCCGATCTCGTGCCGACGCGGGCGCACGTACCGCTCGCATGGATCATGGGCTACGATCTCTATCCGGTCGAAACACTCGCAGCGAAAAGAAGTTTGTTACCGCAAGCGGCGCGCGAAGATTGGCTCTGCCTGTTCTATCACGATCCGGACGCGCCGCTCTGTCGCATCGTTGAAGTGGACGGCAAGTTGCGCGCAGTCGGTTACGACCACAAGCAAGATGGATTTATTCCGGGAGAATAATCAGAGATGACGACGGCCAAGATCGGCATCATCGGCGGCAGCGGGTTGTATCAGATGCCGGAGTTGACGGACGTGGAAGAGGTGCGGGTGGAGACGCCGTTCGGCGCGCCGTCGGATGCGTTTATCGTGGGCACGCTCGAAAGTGTGCGCGTCGCGTTTCTGCCGCGACACGGGCGCGGGCATCGGTTCACGCCGACCGAGTTGCCGTTCCGCGCGAACATCTACGGCTTGAAGATGCTCGGCGTCGAGCGCATCTTGTCGGCGTCTGCGGTCGGATCGTTGCAGGAGCGTTATGCGCCGCTCGATATGGTCATCCCCGATCAGTTCTTCGACCGCACGCGCGCACGCGCGCACGAGTCCACGTTTTTCGGCGACGGTATCGTCGCGCATATCACGTTCGCGCATCCCGTCTGTGCTGAGTTGGGCGACGTGCTGGAGACGGCGTGCGGCGCAGCCGAAGTGAACGTGCATCGTGGCGGCACATATCTGTGTATGGAAGGGCCGGCGTTCTCGACGAAGGCGGAGTCGCACGTCTATCGTGCGTGGGGCATGGACGTGATCGGCATGACGAATTTGCAAGAGGCGAAGTTGGCGCGCGAAGCGGAGATTTGTTATGCCACGCTCGCGCTCGTCACCGATTATGATTGTTGGCACGAGGGACACGATGCCGTCTCGGTCGAGGCCGTCGTCGAGTATTTGCACAAGAACGTACGCAACGCGCAGATCATCATACGCGCGGCCGTGCAGCAGTTGGCGGCGCAAGCGCGCGGCTGTCAGTGCGGCGCAGCCTTAAAGAATGCGATCTTTACTGCGCCGGATTTATGGCCTGCGACGACAACTAAGAAGCTGGCAGCGATCATCCAAAAGTATCAGCAGCAATGATGAGTCGCGCGCGACGAGCGACAAGGAACGGCTCTGACTCGGCTATTTGCGACGCGAAACCAAACAGAGGTTGATAACATGAAGAAACTATCGTCAGTCACACTATGTCTGTTGTTTGTGGGTCTGTGCGCGGTTGTGCCGGCGCGGGCACAGGGCGGCGCGGTGAAGACGGGGCCTGATCCGTCCGTCGTGCGCGATATGGAGATGGAGCGCGACTCGACGAAGAACCTCGAAGCCGCGAAGCTTTACTTCAACATGCGCAAGGCCTATCGTGCCTCACTCGCGCGTTGCGAAGAGGTGCTGGCGGGCGATCCGAACTACTCGCGCATTGACGAGGTGCTATGGTTTGCCGGTATGAGCAACTTGTACCTGGCGCAGAAGAAGGGCAAGCAGACATCTGACCTACCGACCGAGAAGCATCAGGCAGAAGCGCGCCGCTATCTATCGCAACTCGTCACCGAACACCCGGATAGCAAGTTCAACAAGAAAGCGGCAGAGGAACTGAGCAAACTCGGCGGCAAGCCCGAAGAAAAGAAGCAGTAATTTGTCCGTTGTCTGTAGTCAGTTGTCCGTTGTGCGTCTTATGTGGGCTGAACATTGAAACTCGACTTGGCAACAATCGAAGCCGCGAACAACTGACTGCGGACAACTGACCACTGACGGTTTTGGATTTCACACAGAGGAGAACCCTACAAAGTGTCTTTGCTAGTTGTTGGCTCGGCCGCGTTCGACGCGGTGGAGACGCCTTTTGGTAAACGCGAGCGCATGCTCGGCGGCTCGGCGACGCACTTCTCGATCAGCGCCAGCTTTTTCACGGATGTGCGCGTCGTGGGCGTGGTTGGCGGCGATTTCGGCCCGGACGAGTTGGCCGTCTTCGAGCGGCACAACGTGGACACGACCGATCTGGAGCGCGTGCCTGAGGGCAAGACTTTTTTCTGGCGCGGGCGCTACGATTTCGATCTGAACCGGGCGCACACGCTCGATACGCAACTCAACGTCTTCGCCGATTTCAAGCCGAAACTGTCGGCAGCGGCGAAGCAAGCGCAGTTCGTCTTTCTCGGCAACATACAGCCGGATTTGCAACGCGAAGTGCGTGCGCAGATCACGGGCGCGCAGATTGTCGCAATTGACACGATGGATTATTGGATCAACACGGTGCGCGACTCGGTGCTGGAAGCGATTCGCGGCGTGGACATCGTGATCATCAATGACGCGGAAGCGCGCCAACTCGCCGACGAGCCGAATTTGATCAAAGCGGCGCGCAAGATTCTCGCCGAAGGGCCGCGCATGCTGGTCGTCAAACGCGGCGAGTACGGCGCGGCGTTGTTCACGCCCGACACGTACTTTGCCATTCCCGCCTACCCGCTTGAATCAGTCTTCGATCCGACGGGTGCGGGCGACACGTTCGCGGGCGGCTTCATGGGCTACCTCGCCAGCCACGACGCGATTGACGATGCGACCATGCGCCGCGCAATGATCTACGGCTCGGTCATGGCTTCTTTCAACGTCGAAGAGTTCGGCACGGAGCGCGTGCAGCGGCTGACGCACGCGGAGATCAACGAACGCTTTCGCCAATTCAAACGCATGACCCACTTCGAGGAGATTCCCTTCGAGCGCGCTGTGCGCGCCGTGCAGTAAGCTAACAGACTTACCGGCTCATGTTTCGGGTTTGAAGTTTCGCGACTAGGGTTCTACACTAACGCGGAAATTCAAACCCGAAACTTATTTGGTGATCATTATGTTTTGTCCTGTCTGCGAATCGGAGTATGAGTCAGGCATTACTGAGTGCCCGGACGACGACGCGGCGCTGGTTGAGCGGTTGACGCCGGAGAACACCGTCCGCGATCACAGCGAAGCGAGCTTTGTGCCGCTGCACAACATCGGCTCGCCGGCCGAGGCCGAGATGGTCTGCGACATCTTGCAACAGAATGACATTCGCGCCGTCGTGCAGTCGGGCAGCTCGGACGCTTTCGCGCCGCTACTCTCGACGACCGCGCCCGGCGCGCTCGTGCTCGTGGACGAGCGCGATCTGGCCCGCGCGCAGGAACTCTACGAATCGTTCTTCGGCAACGACACCACGCCGCTCACCGGCGCGTCGCTCGAAGACCAAGCCGAAGCGGCCGGCGATGGAGAAGCGTGAAGCGAGATGGTAGCTGTTAAGGGTTAGTGTTTGACGAGCAGCAAGCATCTGACATCTATCTGCTTTGAGAGTTGTCATGCAAGAAGCGAACGCAGTCGCCATCGTTGTGCTGATCACGGCGGGCAGCCGCGAGGAAGCATTGCGCTTGGCCGAGATGTTGGTTGGGTCGCGACTCGCGGCTTGCGTACAGGTGTTGCCGGAGATGGAATCAATCTATCAGTGGCAGGGACAGGTGCGGCGCGAGCCGGAAGTGCTGTTGCTGGTGAAGACGACCGTCGCCCATTTCGCAGAACTGGAACGTGAGGTGCGCGCCTTGCACAGCTATGAGACGCCGGAGATCATCGCGCTGCCCATCACCGCCGCGTCCGCGCCTTATCTCGAATGGCTCACCGCCACCTTGCATCAGACATGATTATTAATGCAAAAGCTCTGGCCGGAGTTTACAGCCTCTTGTTTCGCTCTTTCAAAATGAGATAGATGAGAATAAGAGCAATGAGAATCGCGGGAACGCAGATCGTTACGGCGAATAACTCTCCTTGCTCGCCGGAGCTGAAGAGAGGAACAACCATCATGCATGGTAACACTCATTCAACACCGGAAAGTTCCCCAATATCATTCCTGATAGTTGGTTCGACATCAAATTCCGAATAACGAGCAACGTCTTCACCCACTAATATCACTCGACACATCGTTCCCCATGTGGCTGAGCGCGTCCTGACTACGAACGACCATCTCGACCACCTCGGCGGGCGAGTCTGTGCAGTGGAGCAACATGAGATCGGGATCGGAGATGGTCTGCGCGGCGAGCGGCACTTGTCTGATCCAGTCGAGCAGTCCGCCCCAGAATTTTGTGCCGAAGAGGACGACGGGGAAGTGTTTGATCTTGCGCGTCTGAATGAGCGTGAGCGCCTCGAACAATTCGTCGAACGTGCCATAGCCGCCGGGGAAGATGACGAAGGCCGTGCTGTACTTGACGAACATCGTCTTGCGCACGAAGAAGTAGTTGAAACGCAGCGTGCGCGTCAGGTAAGGATTGGGCTTCTGCTCCATCGGCAACTCGATGTTGCAGCCGATGGAGACGCCGCCCGCATCGAACGCGCCGCGATTGGCGGCCTCCATGATGCCGGGGCCGCCGCCTGTGATGACGGAGAAGCCTGCGCGCACGAGTTGCGCCGCCGTCTCCTGCGCTGCTGCGTAATACTCGCTGTCCGTGCGCATACGCGCCGAACCGAAGATTGAGACGCCGCGCGTCACAGTCGCTAACTCGTCGAACCCCTCGACGAACTCGCCCATGATGCGAAACACGCGCCACGTGTCTGTGTGTTTGAACTCGTCAGCCAGCGGCGACTCAAGCAACTGCTCGTCCTGCGTCACCCGCCGCCCTTTGCGCTCTTTGCTCTTAGTCTTTGCCATGAAAAGCTGTTAGCTGTTAGCGATTAGCTGTTAGCTTAAAACTTGCGCCAGCTTCGAATCAGCCGATTAACGCTCAAGTTTTGTTAGCTTCTACAAGCTAACAGCTAACAGCTAATCGCTAACAGCTTCCTCAAAACGCCATGATGTTAAAGCCGCAGTCAACGTGGATGACTTCGCCGGTGACGGCCGTGGAGAGCGGGCCGCAGAGAAAGAGGGCGACGTTGCCGACTTCGCGCGCTTCGACGTTGCGACGCAGGGGCGCATGCTCGGCGTGATATTTGAGCATCGCGCTCATGTTGCCGACGCCGCGTGCGGCGAGCGTGTTGAGCGGCCCCGCGCTGATCGCGTTGACGCGAATATTGTCCTTGCCCAAGTCCCACGCGAGATAGCGCGTCGAGGCTTCGAGCGCGGCCTTGGCGACGCCCATCACGTTGTAGTTAGGCACGACCTTCTCCGCGCCGTAATAAGTCATCGAGACGATGCTGCCGCCCTCGGTCATCAACGGGCGCGCGGCACGGGCCAACTCCGTCAGCGAATGCGCGCTGATGTCGAGCGCGGTCGCAAACGCCTCGCGCGTCGTCGCAGCGTACTCGCCTTCGAGCGCCTCACGCGGCGCGAACGCGAGACTGTGGATGAGGAAGTCCAGCCGGCCGTAACGCTCGCCCACGCGCCGGAACGTCTCCGCCACCTCTTCCGGTTTCTGCACGTCGCACTGCACGAGCAGCGCCTCGCCACTCAACTCGCCCGTCAATCCTTCCACGTTCTCGCGCAGACGCTCGTTCTGATACGTGAACGCCAACTGCGCGCCCGCCTCCGCTAACGCCAACGCCGACGCCCACGCAATCGAACGCTTGTTCGCTACGCCAAAGACGATGCCGATCTTGTTTTCAAGCATAAGAGAGTATTTAGCTAAACGTTGTGACCAAAACTTCGCGTTGGGTGTGTGTCTGCGCGTAGCT
>JANMAD010000066.1:0-4906 GCA_031359515.1 Acidobacteriota bacterium
CGCCACATGTCGCTCCTACGGAGCTACAAAGGAAAAGAGAATCGCTTGGACTACAAACATGCCGCCCCTGCCGGGGCTTTTCAATCAGCTTCTAAAGTCCGAAGTCCAATGTTGCGCTAGACCTTAGACTTTAGACATTGGACTTTAGACATTGGACTTTGGACTTTGGACTCTTATGGACAACGCTCCACTCCTCCGCATGGAGGGCATCACGAAAATCTTTTCGGGCGTGACGGCGCTCGATGGCGTGGACTTTACGCTTGAGCGCGGCGAGGTGCATTCGCTCGTGGGCGAGAACGGCGCGGGCAAGTCCACGCTCATTAAGGTCATGACGGGCGCGTACCGGCGCGATGGTGGGCAAGTGTGGCTCGAAGGCCAGCCCGTTGACTTTCGCACGCCGGAGGACGCGCAACGCACGGGCGTCGTTGCGGTCTATCAAGAGATCAACCTGCTGGCTTATCGCACGGTGGCGGAGAACATCTATCTGGGGCGCGAGCCGCGTCGCTTCGGGCTGATCGATTGGAAACGGATGAACCGGGATGCGGCGGCATTGCTGGGGCGGTTGGGGTTAGAGATCGCGCCTGATGCGCCGCTCGGCAGTCTTAACATCGCGCTCCGGCAGATGGTGGCGATTGCGCGCGGCGTCTCGTTCGGCGCGAAGGTGGTGGTGCTGGACGAGCCGACCAGTTCTCTGACCGAGCATGAGGTGGCGATCCTCTACGACGTGATCCGGCGGCTGAAGGCGGAAGGCACAGGCGTCGTCTATATCAGTCACCGCTTCGACGAGCTTTATACGGTCTGCGACCGCGTGACGATCCTGCGCGACGGCAAACTCGTGGGCACGCGCGCGTTGGCGGGTCTCGAACGAATCGATCTCGTCTGTCTGATGCTCGGCAAGCAGCGCGAAGAGTTGCGGCAAGGCACGACGGCATTCGGCGCGCATCACGAGCGCCCGGCGGACGAAGCGCCGCTCTTGCGCGCGGAGAATCTGACGCGCGGGCGCAAGCTCTCGCACGTGAGCCTCGCGGTCGGGCGCGGCGAGATCGTCGGCATGGCGGGGCTGCTCGGCTCAGGGCGCACGGAGACGGCGCGGGCCATCTTCGGCGCGGATGCAATCGAAGCGGGGCAAGTGCAACTCGAAGGGCAGCCGCTCAAACTGCGCACGCCGAATGATGCGATTGCGGCCGGTCTCGCATTCCTCTCGGAAGATCGCAAGGCGGAAGGCATCATCCCGGAACTGTCCGTGCGCGAGAATCTGACGCTCGCGGCGTTGCCCGCGCTCAGTCAACTCGGCATCGTCTCGCGGCAGAAGCAGAATGAGATCGTCGAACGCTACATGAAGCGGCTCGGCATCAAGGCGGCGAGCGCCGATCAGAAGATACGCGAATTGTCGGGCGGCAATCAGCAGAAAGTTTTGCTCGCGCGTTGGCTCTGCAAAAATCCGAAATTTCTGATCTTAGACGAGCCGACGCGCGGCATAGATGTCGGCGCGAAGGGCGAGATACAGGCGCTCGTCAACGAATTGGCCGCCTCCGGTCTCGGCGTGCTGATGATCTCATCCGAGTTGGAAGAGTTGGTCGAGGGCAGCGCGCGGGTCGTCGTGATGCGCGACGGGCAGTGCGTCGCGGAGTTGCGCGGCGCGCAGATTTCGCAGGACGCGATCATTCACGCGATGGCGGAAGGCAGCGCGACCGGTGCGGACGACGCGGCCCGGACAGCATAGTGGAGACGATAAGCTATGGCTGACGCAATGAAGGTCGCGCCGACTGGCGGGGTTAAAGCGCGCGGGCGGGCGAGCATCGCTGACTACGCGCCCACTTACGGCGCGCTGGCCGCGCTCGTCCTGTTGTTCATCATCAATGCTGTCGCCACGCCGAATTTTCTCGACGTGAATAACTTCCGCAACATCCTGTTGCAAGTCGCGCCGACAGTGTTGGTCGCCACCGGCATGACGCTTGTGATCGCGACGGGCGGGATTGATCTTTCGGTCGGCTCGTTGATGGCGATATCGTCGGCGGTCGCGGCCGTTTCGCTCGGGCGCGGCGTCGTGGTGGCTATGCTGCTCGCGCTCGTGTTGGCCACGGTCGTCGGCACGTTGAACGGCGCGCTCATCTCCGGCTTTCGCATCCAGCCGATCATCGTCACGCTGGCGTCGCTCATCACGGGGCGCGGTGTGGCGCAGGTCATCAGCAACGGCGGGCAACTGATTCCGTTCGACAATCCGCGTTTCGCGTGGTTGGGGCAAGGTTATCTGGGGCCTGTGCCGGTGCAGGTCGTAGTGATGGCGCTCGTGGTCGCGGCGGCTATCTTCGTGATGCGTGCGACGAGTTTCGGTCGTTACGTGGCGGCGGTCGGGGGGAATGAGGCGGCAGCGCGGCTCGCGGGCGTGCGCGTGCAGCGGACGAAGATCGCGGTCTATGCGTTGAGCGGTCTGCTCGCCGGTCTCGCCGGTCTCATTGAGACGGCGCGTTTGAGCGCGAGCGACGCGCAGAAGGTCGGCTTGAATATTGAATTGGACGCCATCGCGGCCGTCGTCGTCGGCGGCACGCCGCTGACGGGCGGGCGCGCCACCGTCGTCGGCACGCTCATCGGCGCGCTCATCATGCAGATGATCACGACGAGCTTCAACATGAACGGCGTCAGTTTCTCGTGGGCGCTCGTCATCAAAGCCGCGATCATCGTCGTCGCCGTCTACATTCAACGGCCTAAAGTAGCGTGAGAGGAAATGTTCGGCGCAACAGATAAATCGGGCACACCGCGCTCGTTTGTTATTCGTATCAGCATGCGCATGTGGCGCACGCTGACGCTGGCGCTGCTCGTGCAGTGCTGCGTGTTATCGCTCTTCGCGCAGGCCCTCTATCACAATCCGGTCATGGCGGGCGACTATCCCGATCCGACCGTGCTGCGCGTCGGCACGGACTACTGGGCCATGGTGACGACCGGCGGTTGGGCCCCGCACTTCACCATTTTGCATTCAACTGATCTGGTTAACTGGCGCGCGGTCGGTGCGGTGTTTCAGACGCAGCCGGCGTGGGCGAAGGGCGACTTCTGGGCCCCGGAGTTGATTGCCGATCACGACAGCTTTTATCTCTATTACACGGCGCGGCGCGACGACGGCCCCAACAAGAAGGGGACGCTTTGCGTCGCCGTCGCCACCGCTGCGCAGCCCGTGGGGCCTTGGACGGATCACGGCCCGCTCGTCTGTCAGGACATCGGCTCGATTGATGCGTTCAGCTTGCGCGATGAAAAAGGGCAGCGTTATTTGATCTGGAAAGAGGATGGCAACGACCGCAATCAGCCGACGCCGCTCTGGGCGCAGCCGCTGACGGAAGACGGCTTGAAGTTGACGGGCAAGCGCAAGGAGTTGATGCGCAACGATGCGCCGTGGGAGCGGCACGTCGTCGAAGGCGCATACATCCTGCGCCACGGCGACTACTTTTATCTCTTCTATTCGGGTAACGCTTGCTGCGGGCGCGGCTGCAAGTATGCGCTCGGCGTGGCGCGGGCGCGTAAACTTTTGGGCCCGTGGGAGAAGTACATTGACAACCCGATCATCGGCGCGAACGCCGCGTGGCAGTGTCCCGGTCACGGCGATGTCGTGACAACGCCGGATGATAATTACTACTTGCTCTATCACTCTTACCGCCAGCGCGCCGATACGTTTAACGTCGGCCGCGAAGCGGTGCTGGATCGCATCGAGTGGACGGAGAAGGGCTGGCCAAGTATCAATCGCGGCGGGGGGCCGGCGAATGCTGCGTCCGCGCCGTTGGGCGTGGGCGAGCGCACCGATGCCGGCGAGTTCTTCACCGGCTTCAATGACGCGCAACTCGATGCCGCGTTTCAGTGGCCGATGCGCAGTCAGCAACTTGCGCGGGTGGACACGGCGCAGGGCGGTTTCCTGTCGCTCGCGCCGGACAAGCAGGGCACGAGTGATGATGAATGGACAAGCGCGGTCGTGGGCGTGCGCGCTCCGTCCGGCGACTACGCGGCGACGACGCTGCTTGATGCGCGCACGTTGGCGCGCACATCGCGCGCAGGTCTAGCGGCGTACAGTTGGCGCGATGCGGCCATCGGCATCGCGGCCGGCGGTGACGGCAAAGTTTACGTCTGGCGACGCGAGGGCAAAGAGACGAAGACGCTCGCAACAGCAACGGCTTCCAACACGACCGTGCTCTATCTGCGCATGACGGTCGCGGGTGGCGAGACTTACCGCTTCGCCTTCAGCGCAAATGGGCGCGAGTGGACGGAAGCAGGCATGCCTATCAACGCCGGCTACATCGAAGCCGCGCACGTGGCGTTGACCGCCGCGGGGCCGGCGGGCGCAGTCGCGCGCTTCGATTGGCTGCGCGTTAAGCCACTTAAGGATACAGTGCCGCGAGTAACGAGGTGATGGTTTATGGCTGAGGTCGGCAATCCCACTGTTGACGAAGCGGGTTCGGTGCGCGGCCATGCGGCGCGGGCGCGCGTGGCTTCGTTTCTGCAACGGCAAGGTGTGCTGTTGGCGCTGGCGCTCGTCTGCGGCTTCGCGGCGTATCGCTATCCGCAGTTTCTGACAGAGGGCAATCTGACGAACGTGCTGCGGCAGAACAGTATGCTCGGTCTCGTCGCGCTCGGCATGACGTTTGTGATCCTGACGGGTGGCATAGACCTGTCAGTCGGATCGATCCTCGCGGTCGCGGGCGTCATCGCCGCGCACCTCGCCGGGCGCGGTCTCGTCGTGGCGCTCGCGGCAGGTGTCACGCTGGCTGCGCTGCTTGGTCTCATTAACGGCGTCGTGATCGCGCGGGCGCGCATACAGCCGTTCATCGTGACGCTGGCCATGATGATCGCGGCGCGCGGGTTGGCGCTCGTCTATACGGGCGAGCAGACGGTGCGCGTGGACAAAAGCGCGCAAGGATTTACCGAA
>JANMAD010000084.1:0-2490 GCA_031359515.1 Acidobacteriota bacterium
GGTCATCGGCGCAGCCATCGGCGCGGGCGCAGGCGCAGGCTCGGTCTATGTGCAAGGGCGCGACGATCTCGAACTTCCGCGCGGCTCAGAAGTCACCTTGCGCGCCAACCCGAACGGCTAACGCAACACGCAGCCGATACTTCCAAGCGCGGAACGATGCGACCATGATGCGGCTCATGTTCACATCGTTTCGCGCTTTCGCTTTTACGCTGCCCGCCGCACAGCTTTCGTGTAGAATGCGCCCCACGGAGGACTCACCACTTATGACGAACGAAGAGATGCAACGCACGATGGAATTCATCCTCGCCCAACAGGCGCAGTTTTCGGCCAACGTGCAGCAACTACAAGAAGGACAGCAGCGACTGCAAGAAGGACAGCAGCGACTGCAAGAAGGGCAGCAGCAATTCCAAGAGGGACAGCAGCAACTGCAAGAGGGACACAAGCGGCTGCAAGAAGCGCAGGGACGAACGGAGCAACTCGTGACGCACTTAACCAACGTGTTGCGCGAAGTAGTGGACGAGCAGGCGCGCATGGATAAGCGGCTCGAAGCGGCACAAGCACATACGGACGCACGATTCGCCGAACTTGCAGAGTCACAAACACGGACTGACACGCGCATCACAAAGCTCGTGGCAGACATGACAATCTCGCAGGCGCGCACGGATAAACGTCTCGCCGAACTTGCTGTGGAGATGGCCGACTCACAGGCGCGGACGGATGCACGCCTAGCCGAACTAGCGGCGGAGATGGCCGAATCACAAGCACGGACTGACGCACGCTTCGTAGAGCTTGCGGCATCGCAAGCGCGCACTGACGAGCGTTTCTTAGAGTTGGCGGACTCGTTGGCGCACACGGATCATAAGTTGGATGCGCTGATTGACATCGTGCGCGAGGGGCGCAACGGGAAGAGCTGAAGCGCGGCGGGCGGCTGCTTCGTCGGGCTGTGCGGCGCGGTTGCCGTTGATGCCATGAACCTCACGGACTTTATTGCCAAGTGGCGCAAGGTGGAGTTGACTGAGCGGTCGGCCGCGCAGCAACATTTTCTCGATCTGTGCGAGGTGTTTGATCATCCGAAGCCGGCGGAGGCTGATCCGGCGGGCACGTGGTTCACGTTCGAGAAGGGCGCGACGAAGCAGGGCGGCGGGCGCGGCTGGGCCGACGTGTGGAAGCGCGATTTCTTCGGTTGGGAGTACAAGGGCAAGCACAAAAACCTGCGCGCCGCTTATGATCAACTGCTGCTTTATCGCCAGTCGTTAGAGAACCCGCCGCTCTTAGTCGTCTGCGACATGGAGCGGCTCATCATTCATACGAACTTCACCGCGACCGCGAATACGACGCACGAATTGCCGCTCGCCGCGCTCGACCAGCCGGAAAACATTCGCATCATGCGCGCACTGTTCCACGATCCGGAACAGTTGCGCCCGGCGACGACCATCGCCGCTATCACGACCGAAGTGGCCGAGCGTTTGGGCACGGTCGCGCAGAATCTGCGCGGGCGCGGTTTAGAGCCGATGGCGGTGGCGCGTTTTCTGGATCGCATCGTGTTCTGTCTGTTCGCGGAGGACGTGGGGCTGCTGCCGCAGGCATTGTTCAGCCGCGTGGTGGAGAAGGCGCGCGATGCGGAGCATTTCGGGCGCATGCTCGCGCAACTGTTCGAGGCGATGGCGACGGGCGGCGACTTCGGCGTCGAGACGATCCGTTACTTCAACGGCAATCTGTTCACCGATGCGCTCGTGCTGCCGCTCACCACTGACGAGATCAAGCGCATACAGGAAGCGGCGCGGCTCGATTGGCGCGCGGTCGATCCGTCTATCTTCGGCACACTGTTCGAGCGCGGGCTTGATCCGGCGAAGCGGGCGCAGCTTGGCGCGCAGTACACGAGCCGCGCCGACATCGAGACGTTGATCGAGCCGGTCGTTGTCGCCCCGCTCAGGCGCGAATGGGCAGAGACGCGGGCGGCGGTCGAACAATTGTTGACGCGGGGCACGGCGAAAGCGGAGCGCGACGCGCGGGCGCAGTTGCGGCTGTTTCACGAGCGGCTGGCGGAAGTGCGCGTGCTTGATCCGGCGTGCGGGAGCGGGAATTTTCTGTACGTGACGCTGCAAAAGTTGAAAGACCTTGAGAAAGAGGTGTTGGTGTATGCGGGCGACACGGGGCTGGGCCATTTTCTGCCGCGCGTCGGGCCGTGGCAGTTCTACGGCATCGAGATCAATCCGTATGCGTTCGAGTTGGCGCAGACGACGCTCTGGATCGGCTACCTGCAATGGATACAGGCGAACGGCTTCGGCATCCCCGCCGAACCGATCCTGCGCCGCATGGACAACTTCCAAAACAAGGACGCGATCCTCGACCTCAGCGACGTGAACAACCCGACCGAGCCGGACTGGCCCGCCGTTGACTTCATCGTCGGCAACCCGCCGTTCCTCGGCAACAAGCGCATGCGGACAGAATTTGGCGATGAGTACACGACCGCACTCTGGAAACTTTATG
>JANMAD010000089.1:0-19928 GCA_031359515.1 Acidobacteriota bacterium
GAAATCGTCAGCGCTTATTTCAAGTTTACTAAAGTCACCGGTGGTGAACGTCCAATGCGCAAGCACAGCCGCATACTGTGTAAAGTCGGTTGTATAGTTGATGGTTTTATACCGCCCGAACGGAACATTAAACCCACCCTTGCTATTGAAGCGGCAGAGTCCATTAAAACAGGTGCGATTAAGATAATAAAAGAGAGAAGCTGCTTCAGCGCTATCTGCTTTTCCATTACTGATGATTTCATTAAAGCGAGCGCGGTGTGCATAGAACAGCTCTTGGTCATTAGCCATGGGCAACTCCGCGATAAGCCCGCGTTGCAGCCAGCGATAGAAATTAATTAAGTGAGCATTGCTGTCGTTCAAGAGTGCAATATTCGGGCGCAATCCCAGCGCCACAGCTGCGCCACCAATGAACGGTTCAACTAGTCGTCGGTGCGCGTGCCTCTGCCAGAGTGCGGTGAGACGTGGCAATAGCCAGCGTTTGCCACCGGCCCACTTAAGCGGCGGAGAGAGTTCAATCTGTTTTACTTCAGTTGCGGGCAATGCGTCAGCCTTTGCGTTCAGCTTGGAAGAGAGCACTAGCGGGCGAGTCGTTAAAATAGTCGGTCGCATGTGCGAGCGCAATTCTAACACGCGGCTATGCGCTGGCGGCGCTGAGCGAGTAGCGTTCGAGTTTGAGGTAGAGACCGCGGCGGGTGAGACCGAGTTCGCGGGCGGTGCGGGAGATGTTGCCGTTGTGGCGGCGAAGGGAGTCGGCGATCATCTGGCGTTCGAGTTCGGCCTGCGCGCTGGCGAGGGTGGTATGCCGCCCGGCGATGTTGGTGACGGAGGCGAGCATGTGCGCGTCGGCCGCGTCGTGGTCGGGCGGGGCGACGGGCATGCTGGTGCGTTTGAGCTCGGGCGAGAGTTGTTCGGCGGTGATGAGCGCGCCATCTTCTGCGCGGGCGACGACGCGCTGGATTTCGTTGCAGAGTTGGCGCACGTTGCCGGGCCAGTCGCAGACCATCAACAGGTCAACTGTCTGCGGCGTGATCTGCACGTCGCGCCGGCCGAACTTGGCGGCGTAGTGATTGATGTAATAGTTGACGATGGTCGGAATCTCACTCCGACGTTCTCTCAAGGGTGGCACGCGCAAACGAATCACGTTCAGCCGGTAATACAAGTCTTCGCGGAAACGCCCGTCCTTGACCATCTCTTCCAGGTCAGTGTTCGTCGCCGCGACGATCCGCACGTCCACTTTCAGCGGGCGCTGCTCGCCGAGCGGTTGAATCTCACCTTCTTGCAAGAAACGCAATAGTTTCGGCTGCACGTCGAGCGGTAGGTCGCCGATCTCATCGAGGAAGAGCGTGCCGCCGGCCGCCGCGCGGATCACGCCCGGCGAATCATTGACCGCACCGGTGAACGCGCCTCTGCGATAGCCGAAAAGATAAGCGTCGCTCAACTCCTTGGGCACGGCCGTGCAGTTGAAGGGGACGAAGACTTTGTTGCGCCGTGAAGAGAGCGCGTGAATGGCCCGTGCGACGAGTTCTTTGCCCGTGCCGCTTTCGCCGGTGACGAGCACGGTCACGTCGGACGAACGAATCTTATGCACTTCTTCGACGAGGGCGGTCATCGCTGGTGAGGAATGGATGAAGCCGGGCATGAGGCTCGCGCCGGTGTAGGCGCTTTGTTCTTGTTGCCCCGCGCCGGAGTTGACGCGCGCACGCAAGGCGCAGACGTTCAGCCCAAGCTCGACGACGCGCAGGAGCGAATCAAACGGCGCGCCGCCGGGTAGCGTCGCCGCGCTGCGCGGTTCGACGTAGAGCAAGGCGGGCACGGCATTCGACGGGCGCAGCAAGATGACACTCGCATCGCGCGCTTGCCCGATCCGTTCGCGGTCGCGCTCGTTTTTCGCCTGGCACAACTCTTCCGCTAATTCCGTGTTGTCGTGCTGCGGCGAGCCGTGCGCGGCCGCGACGCGGATCGCGCCGGTCTCGTCCAACTCGGCGATCAGGACGCGCCGCGCGTTAGTCTCTTGATGCAGCGCCGCCGCCAACTCGCGCAACAGCAACTCGCGCGACGCAACCGCCTCCGCCAGTCGCAACGTCAACAGTTGCGCCACAGCAGACGCCTCGGGCCGCTGCACCGGCATCTGCACATCGAGCGCGCCCAGCGATTCTTCTACGCGCGCGGCATCGAGTCGTGCGCCCAATTCGCGGAAGGTGAGGAGCGCGCGGTTGAAATGATCGGCGGCGCGGTCGGGCTGCGCGGGCGTGAAGGCGCGCCCTAGATTGTAGAGCGCGATGGCGGCGTGGTAACGGTCGCCGAGGATCGAGAAGATCGAGACGCTGCGGCCGAAGTGATGAACCGCCAGCGTCGTATCGTCTTGCGCGAGTGCGACCAGACCGTGCAGCCGTTGCGCCTCGCCCGCGATAGCGAGATCGTCCGTTGAGTCGGGCGACTGTTCCGTCAACTTCTGCAACTCGATTGCGCAACTGCCTTCGTCGCCGCCGCGCAGATGCGCTTCGGCGAGCAGCAAGCGCGCATCCGCCGCGCCATAACGGTCGCCGATCCGCTCGGCGTGTGCGAGCGCCTGTTCGGCCAGGTCGCGCGCCTCGGCCACCGCACCCGTCGCTAGATGGACGCGCCCCAACGTGCGCAATGCCTGCCCCGCATACCACTTGTTGCCGTTCTCCGTCGCGATCTGCACGGCGCGCTCAAGATAACTCTGCGCTTCAGCCAACTCGCCGCTCAGCATGTGTAGCTCGCCGAGCGAGTCGAGGATCATCGGCACCTTCATGCCGCGCTCGTCAAACTCGGTGGCGAGGGCGAGCGCGCGTTCCAGCACGATCTGTGCGCGCGCCCAGTCGCCGACGAGAATCAAGTTGATGCCGAGATTGTTGTAGCCGACGGCGGCGTTCGTCTTATGGTCGGTGCGCTCGTAATAGTCAACGGCTTTTTCGAGATGGCGGATGCCGTCGTGCGGGCGTTTGAGAAACCAGCACGCGCCGGCCATGTTGGCGTAGATACGGCCCAACAGATAAGGCGCGGGGTGGTCGCCGACGAGCTTCAATGCCTGCTCGTTGTTCTCCAGCGCCGGCTCGTACGCGCCTTCCTGCGTCTCGCTCAAGGCGATGCCGAAATAAGCTTCGGCCATGCCGCGCCAGTCGCCGGTGTTGCGATAGTGCTCCAGCGCGCGACGCGAGTTGTCGCGTGCGATGGGGAACTCGTTGATCGTGCGATAGACGCGCGAGAGTGCCGCGTAGAGAGCGCCGAGTTGTGCGCTTGAACCGTTGTCGGTCAACTCGCGCAAAGTGGCGTTCAGGAGCGCGATGGCTTTGGGATGATCGCCCGCGTAGTTGTAAGCGATGCCGAGTTGCACGCGCACGGTGACGGAGGCGTCTGCGTCTAAGGCGGCGCGGGCCTTTGGCTCTTCGTACAACAGTACCGCTTCCAGCGACTCGCGGTTGCGCCCCTGCATCTCCAGCGCGGCCGAGAGCATCGAGCGCGCTTGCGCCAGCACCGCCTCGTCGTCGCGCGTCGCCTTGATCAGTTCACGGGCGCGGGCCTCGGCCTCGCCCGCCAGTCCCCAGTCGAGTCGTTCGCGCACCTGTTCGAGTTGCGCAACGAGCGTGGCCTGTACCGCGTCAGACGCGCGGCGGCGCGCACGCTGGCGCGCGTCGGCGAGATTGACCACGCTGTCTTCAGGTAAGGTCATAGAAACAGATCACACATGCCGCTTCGTGGGTTAAGCATACGCACGCGGTGATCGGCGCGGCGCGCTCTGTAGAGTCGTGTCGGCCGCTCTTTGCTGGTTAATCGTAGGGGTTGGGGGAAGGGTTCAGTCATACACGCAAACTGCACCCTGCAAACACTGCCAAAGGCTTGTGCGTTCCAGAATTTAACAGAGGCACTGACAAGTGACAAGGGTGAGGCAGCAGTGCTGAGTGGCGAGTGCTGCGCAAGAGTTCAAAGGTTAAGGTGCAAGGTTGTCGGTTAACCGATTTTGACTTTGCACTTTGCGCCTTGAACTTTGAACGCGCCTTTAACTCGGCACTCGTCACTGTCTTTGTGGCATGTGCGTTGACGTAGGAAGCGAATTGGTGTATTGAGCAAGCAAGTTTTACAGTAAAACTGAGCTGAGCGGCTTGGCGCGCGTACTATGCGGGTACGAGGCGCGGCGTGCGCTGCACGTTTTTAAGTTACGACGAGCGTGAATAGCCCGACGGGCTGTGCGCGTAAGCGCCGGTGCGACGGGTGCGTGTCCGGCCAACTCAGTGCTACCGGGGGACTGCCAGATGGTGACCAAGAGTGCGCCGCCAAAGAAGAAACTCAGTCCGTTCAAGCGTTGGTTATATAAAGGCACAGATCAGACAGCCGAAGGGCCGCATCAAGCGGCGGGGCAGCACCAGCACCAACATTCCTGGTGGCAGGTGATGTGTCTGACCGGCGTTGACTATTTCTCGACGCTCGGTTATCAGCCCGGCATCGCGTTCATTGCCGCCGGTGCGCTCTCGCCCGTGGCCACGCTCATCCTCGTGCTGCTGACGCTGTTCGGCGCATTCCCGATTTACAGTCGCGTCGCGGCGGAAAGTCCGCACGGCGAAGGCTCGATCTCGATGCTGGAGCATCTGCTGACGCATTGGAAGGGCAAGCTGTTCGTGCTAGTGCTGCTCGGCTTCGTTGCTACCGACTTCATCATCACAATCACGCTCTCGGCCGCCGACGCGACGGCGCACATTCTCGAAAATCCATACACGCCGCACTTCCTGCAACACCGGCTTGGCGTGACGCTCGGCCTCGTCGCGCTCTTGGGCGCGGTCTTTATCAAAGGCTTCAAAGAGGCCATCGGGATCGCGGTTATCCTCGTCGGCGCTTATCTGTTTTTGAATAGCATCGTCGTCGGTTATGGCCTTTACCAGATGTTGACGCACCCGACGGTGCTGGCGCACTGGAAAGAGACTTTGTTCGCTGCGCCGCGCGTCCACGGCAACCCGTTGTTGATCGTGGGCGTCTCGTTGCTGTTGTTCCCCAAACTGGCGTTGGGCTTGTCCGGGTTCGAGACCGGCGTTGCCATCATGCCGCTCATCAAGGGCGATCCGGGTGACACCGAGGCGAACCCGGTCGGGCGCATACGCGGCGCACGCAAACTGCTCATTACCTCGGCGATCATCATGAGCGTGTTTTTGATCGCCAGCAGTTTCGTGACGACGACGCTGATCCCGCCCGAACAATTCCAGCCGCCTGCCGAAGGCGCGGAGGTCGGCGGACAGGCGAACGGTCGCGCGCTCGCGTTCCTCGCGTATCAATTTTTCGGCAACGGCTTCGGCACGGTCTACGACATCAGCACGATTCTGATCCTGTGGTTCGCGGGCGCGTCGGCGATGGCCGGTCTCTTGAACATCGTGCCGCGCTATCTGCCGCGCTACGGCATGGCTCCGAACTGGGCGCGGGCGCAACGGCCGCTCGTGCTCGTCTACATGGCGGTCGCGTTTACCGTGACGTGGATTTTCAAAGCGGACGTGGACGCGCAGGGCGGGGCCTACGCGACGGGCGTGTTGGTGCTGATGAGTTCGGCGGCCGTGGCCGTGACGCTGGCCGCATGGCGCAAGGGCGAGCGCAAACTCGCGTGGGGCTTTGGGCTGATCTCACTCGTCTTTGCTTACACCACTATTCAGAACGTGCATGAGCGGCCCGAAGGCATCAAGATCGCGTCGTTCTTCATCGGCACGATCATCTTCACGTCGTTCCTGTCGCGCGTCATGCGCACAACCGAGTTGCGCGTCGAGCGCGTCGAATTGGACGATACGGCCCGCGCGATGGTCGAAGAAGTAAGTCGCAAGCGCGACGAAATTCGCATCGTGGCCAATCGCTGCGACCGGGGCGACCACAACGAGTATGAGGCCAAGGAGCGCGAGAAGCGCGAGGACAACCACATTCCGACGCGCGATCCGGTCTTGTTCTTCGAGATCAAAGCGAGCGACGCATCAAATTTTTCGGGTGTGCTGCACGTGCGTGGCGTGGACGTGAACGGCTTCCGCGTGCTGCGCGCCGAAAGCCCGGCCGTGCCGAACGGCATCGCCGCGTTTCTCCTGCACCTGCGCGACACGACCGGCAAAATTCCGCACGCTTATTTCGGGTGGAGCGAAGGCAATCCGTTGAAGTACCTGTTTCGCTATATCATCTTCGGCGAAGGCGACACCGCGCCGGTGACGCGCGAGGTCTTGCGGCAAGCGGAAGAAAACCCGGAGCGCCGGCCCGTCATACACGTCGGCGGTTGACGCTTGGGTCGCATACTTTAGAGTTGCGTTCATCCGGCGTGAGGCGTAGGATGCGCGCGTTGACAATTTGTCTGCCGAAGTCATTTGCGGCGCTCTCCTCGGCGCGGGACGGATGACACGGGGGAACCAACCATTCCGCGTTAAGCGGGATACGGGGCGAATCACGAAAGCGGCCTTTGCGCTTTCGCGTCGGACACTTCTCGGTCCAAGCCCGGCAGCTAACCTCGTAGGCTAGAAGAGAAGGGCACAGCCGCGACTAAAATTTTTCAGGGCGCGGAAGCATTGCTGCTTCCGCGCCCTTTGTCGTGCGCGTTTGCAAAAGGAGGAATCATGCCGCATGAGCATCCAGCGCAAGGAAAACAGAAGCATAGACGGCTATATCTCAAACCTGAACCACGACCGCAAACAACGCCATGGACGTGGCCCTCGCTCATCGCGGCCGGCGGCCTAGCCGGCGGCTTCATCTGTCCCGTCTTGGGCGGCCTATTTACCGCGCTCGGTTGGCTACGTGCGCCCGGCCCAAACGCGACCTTCCTGAGTCGGTTGGGCACATTTCTTTTGCTCCTCACCATTCCCCTGCTCGTGTTGGGCACCTACTACATCGACTTAGCCGATCAAGCAGAGAAGCGTCGGCGCGCGGCCTTACAAGCAACTTTGCGCGACACGGTTGCGCCCGAGGACAGCAAGCAAGATGCTGCGTTATGAATGTGCATGACAAATAAGAGGAGCTAAAAAGTTGGCAGCAGAGATCAAACGCTTGCTCGTCGGGCGGGCGAAACGCAGCGAGCAGATGGAGCATGAACGACTGACGAAGAAGACTGCGCTCGCGGTCTTTTCTTCCGACGCGCTCTCGTCCACCGCATACGCGACAGAAGAAATCCTGCTCGTGCTGGCCGTGGCCGCGGCCTTTTATCACTCGCCCAATCCGTTCCACTACGTCGTGCCGATCTCGCTCGGCATCGCCACGCTGTTGGTCATCGTCACGATCAGCTACCGGCAGACGATCCACGCTTACCCGTCGGGCGGCGGCGCGTATATCGTGGCCAAAGAAAACTTGGGCACAAACGCGGGTCTCGTCGCGGGCGCGGCGCTGTTGGTTGATTATGTGCTGACGGTCTCGGTCTCGATCTCGGCGGGGGTGGCGGCGCTCACCTCGGCCGCGCAGGGCACGCGCTTGGCGTGGCTTGATGATCACAAGATCGCTTTGTGCCTGTTCTTTATCGCCTTCATCGCGGTGATGAACCTGCGCGGCGTGCGCGAATCGGGCGCGCTGTTCGCTTTCCCGACCTACGCCTTCGTCGTCTCGTTCCTGTTCATGATCGGTTACGGCTTAATCCGCTATCAGTTTTTCGGCGGGGCGGCCCCCGTCCACGCGGAGGAACTGAAACTCGCGGAAGGTTATCACGTGCAGCCGTTGACGCTCTTTCTGTTGCTCGGCGCGTTCTCGAACGGCTGCGCCGCGCTGACCGGCATCGAAGCGATCTCAAACGGCGTGCCCGCGTTCGAGAAACCGGAGGCGAAGAACGCTTCGACCACGCTCGTCGTGATGGCGGTGCTGCTGACCGTGATGTTCCTCGGCACGAGCGTGATGGCGTGGCTCTACGGCGTGCAGCCGCACGCGAACGAGACCGTTATCTCGCAGTTTGCGCGCATGGTGTTCACCGGGCCGATGGGCTGGTTCTACTACGTGGTGCAGGGCACGACCGCCGCGATCCTCGTGCTCGCCGCCAACACTTCGTTCGCCGACTTCCCGCGTCTGTCATCATTGCTCGCACGTGATCGCTTCCTGCCGCGCCAGTTCGCCAATCGCGGCGACCGGCTCGTCTTCTCAAACGGCATACTCATCCTCGCGGCCTTCTCCGCGCTGCTCGTCATCGTCTTTCGCGGCGACACAAGTCGCTTGATCCCGCTCTACGCCGTCGGCGTCTTCCTCTCCTTCACGCTCTCGCAGTCCGGCATGGTTAGACATTGGCTGAAGGAACGCAACGCGACGCGCACACCGCCGCCAACGCGAGATGACAAGCCGCAAGCGGATAACATCGTTGTGCCGTCGCCCGCGCACAGCACGAACGAGAGCGTGCGACCACTGCCTGACGCCGCGCTCGCGGTGGAAGAGGAGCAACGCCCGGCTTTCGTGACCGACGAGGTCACGGCTCCGGCGAACTGGAAGAAGTCAATCGTCATCAACGCGCTCGGCGCAATCGCCACGTTCGTGGTGCTGTGCGTCTTCATCCTGACAAAGTTTATTCACGGCGCGTGGATCGTGGTGGTCGTTATCCCTTTGCTCGTGCTGCTGTTCCGCTCCATCCACAAGCATTACATGATGGTCGCCCGCCAGCTTTCAACCGAAGGGCTGACGGCGTTGCGCCCGCTCCGCAACACGGTCGTCGTGCCGATCTCCGGCGTGCATCGTGGCGTGATCGCAGCGCTCGAATACGCGAAGGCGATTGCGCCCGACAGGGTGACGGCCGTCTATGTGAACATTGATGAATCGGCGACGCAGAAGTTGCGTGAGAAGTGGGAGCAGTGGGGCACGGGCGTCAATCTGGTGGTGCTGGCTTCGCCCTATCGCTCGCTGGTGCGCCCGTTGATGCGCTACATCAATCGGCTCAGACAACAGGGCGAGGGCGAGGTGCTGACGATAGTCTTGCCGGAGTTTGTGCCCGCGCGTTGGTGGCAGCACCTATTGCACAATCAGAGTTCGCTGCTGCTCAAAGGCTCGCTCTTGTTCAAGAAGGGCATCATCGTCACGAGCGTGCCTTATCACCTTGATCGTTAAAGCAGAGCAATGATCGTGCAAATGAACGCAACGAGAATTAGTCGGCGCGCTGGCCCGCCGGACGGAGAGAGGGCGAGGTGGTTGTCGGGATAACGGCCGCTTGCGCGCCGGCGGCCTAGTGCGGCTGCTCTTCCGCGCCGCGATTGGCGAGGAAGCATGAGCGGCAAAAGACGGGGCGACCCTGCGAGGGATAAAACGGGACGGTGGTCTGTTGACCGCACTGTGCGCAGTTGACTGAAACTTCGATGCGTTGGCGCACGCCGGCCGCCTGCGCGGCCGAGATCGCCGCCAAGCGCTCGTTCTTGGCCTGCTTGCACGGCTTGCAACGCTTCGGCTCGTTCTTCAAGCCCTTATCGTGAAAGAAGAGTTGCTCGCCGCCCGTCCAGTTGAATTCTTCGCTACAGTCTATACAGCGAATCGCGCGATCCTCAAACTCTACATCCGGCTGCTCCCACGCTTCGTTAGCTCTGCTCGTTGCTTGCGCTTGTGACATGATTATTTCCCCTACTCGTCGGCTCTGGCGGGCGGTGTAACAACGAAGCGAACGCGCCCGTGAGAGAATTGTTTAATGTTCACCGGCCGGCGAGGAAACCTGTGCTGCCAACTTGCGCGGCGGCTATCGAGCCATGGCCTGTGAACTCCGCCGCCGTTTGGCCCAGCAAAGTATATCTATCACGAAATTGTGTCAAGGCTTTTCGCGGCCGCTTGAGAGCCGCGCTTGACATAGATTTTCCGCTCGTGTCAGCATCCGCCGCTTGACGACTACAACGCGCGGCTCCGAACAAACAGGACACGCCATGAAGATTCTCGTCATTGGCTCCGGCGGGCGCGAGCATGCGCTCTGCTGGGCCTTGCGCCAGACTGCACAGACGCCGCCGCAACTATTCTGCGCGCCCGGCAACGACGGCATCGCGCAGATCGCGCAATGCGTGCCTATCAAAGCGACGGACATCGCAACGCTTGCCAGCTTCGCCGAAACGGAACGGATCGATTTGACTGTGGTCGGGAGCGAAGCGCCACTCGCGGCCGGGTTGGTGGATGAGTTCGCGGCGCGCGGTCTTGCCGTCGCCGGCCCGCGTGCAGCGGCTGCGCAGCTTGAGGCGAGTAAAGTTTTCGCCAAAGAATTTATGGCGCGGCATCGCATTCCGACCGCGCGCTTCCGCGTGGCTGAGAGCGCGCAAATGGCGCGCGACATCTTGCGGCGCGGCGAGTTCGGCGCAACGGATGCGCCGGTCGTAGTCAAGGCCGACGGACTGGCGGCGGGCAAAGGCGTCGTGGTCGCCGGTTCGCGCGCTGAAGCCGAGACGGCCGTGGGCGAGTTGATGGAGCAGGGGCGCGTTGGCAACGAGGCCGCGCGGCGCGTCGTGTTGGAAGAGACTTTGAGTGGGCGCGAAGCGTCGCTGTTATTGTGGACGGACGGAATGGATTACGCGCTCATGCCGGCGGCGCGCGACCACAAGCGCGTCGGCGAAGGCGACACGGGGCCGAACACTGGCGGCATGGGCGCGATCACCGCGCCCGACGTGCTGGACGAAGAGACGCTCAGGCGCGTCGTCCGCGAGATCGTCGAGCCGACGCTCGCGGGCGCACGCGCCGACCGCTTAGACTTTCGCGGCATACTCTTCATCGGGCTGATGCTCACCGACGCAGGCCCGCAAGTGCTTGAGTACAACGTCCGCTTCGGCGACCCGGAAGCGCAAGCCATCCTCGTGCGGCTGCAAAGCGACTTAGCGGAAATCTTCAACGCCGTCGCGCGCGGCCAACTCGGCGCGACGCGCGTCGCTTGGTCGGACGAAGCCTCAGCCTGCGTCGTCCTCGCCGCGCGCGGTTATCCCGCACAGCCTGAGACCGGCGCGCAGATCGCGGGGCTTGCAGCGGCCGCGCAACAATCCGGCGTACAACTCTTCCACGCCGCCACGCGCCGCGACGCGGACGGTACATGGCGCACCGATGGCGGGCGCGTGCTCGGTGTCACCGCCACCGCCGCCACCCTCGAACATGCCCTCGCGCATTGCTATAGCACCGCCCGGCTGATCAGCTGGGACGGCATGCATTATCGGCGCGACATCGGACAATTCGGTGGGCAGTAGGCAGTAAGAACTGTAAACTATCAATGATAAGTACTCGGACAAATTTAGCTTTGACCATTGTGCAGGCCAGATGCCGCGAAACCCGGTGAAATTAGGAGAAAAATCAACTGCCACGCTTTGGCCGATGGTTTAATCTAATTCTGTTCGGGTACTTAACTGGATAGAATTCACACTCTTTTCTTCACTGCCTATTGCCTACTGCCTACTTTCTTTCCTGTTCCGTGCGGCCCTGTTATACTCACGGTAAAGCGGGATGATGCTGAAAATGCAACCGCGCAATGCGGGTTGACGTACAACGGTAGGCGCAAACTGCAAGTGCGCTGAAAATCGCCCGCCCGTGAAATTTTGCGCCGTGCGGGCCGCTCGGAGGAGCTAAGAAGATGGGGCTGTATAGCCGTTTCAAACGTTCGCTGAAAGCGCTGTTCGGCGGCATCATCGAGAAGACCGAAGACCCCGAACTGATCCTGCAACAGACTATCCGCGAGATGCGTGACCGCGTGCCGGAACTCAACAGTTCGGTCGCGCAGGTCATGGCCACCGAACGGCTGCTCGCCAAGAGCAAGGAGCGGCTTGAGACGCAGGTCGTCGATCACGACTCGAAGATCAAAGCCGCCATCAAACTCGGCCGCGACGACATGGCCACCGCCTACATCGGCCAACTGCAACAAGCGCAACTCGATCTGCACAAGACCAAACAGCAACTCTCGCTTGCCGAGTCAGCATCCAAGCAGGCGCTCAAGGCGCGCGACAACTACATGCTGCAAATGCAGCGGCGCACGGCCGAAGCGATGCAGTTGATCAATCAGTCGAAGCAGGCGAAGCTGCAAGAGCAACTCGCCCAGACGATGGAGACGTTCAACCTCGGCGACGACGCTTCGACCTTCAACGAGATGCGCGACAAGATCGACCGCCGCGCCGCCGCCGCCGAAGCCAAGATGCAACTCGGCGCGGCCTCGGTTGATAACCAGTTGCAAGAGATCGAGCAAGAGGCGATGAACTTGCAGTTGCAGGATAAGTTACTCGAATACAAACGAGGCATGGGCCTGCTGCCGGGCTCGACCTCGGCGCAACCGGCGGCATTGCCGGCCGCGCAGACGGAAGGCGCGGAGGATAAGAACCGCACTATGTAAGTTGCCTATAAGCAAGCATGCAACGTTGATCAGTTGTGGCTACGAGGGTTTGACGGCGTGGGCGTTGATTGTTAGCAAAAGTTATGGCGGACATTAAGAAGATCGATCTGCAATATCTGCGAGAGGCCGCGAAAGAGCCGGTCAATTTCTGGGGCTTGGCCGGTTTCGCCGTCGCCGCCGCCTTCATCCCGTCTATCATTCCGCTTGGCCTCGCGCTCGTCGCCGAAGGCGTCTATCTGGCGGCAGTTCCTTCCAACTCGCTCTATCGCCGGCTCGTGGATCGCCGGCAACGTAATCAACTCTACGAGATGCGGCGGCGGCAACGCGAAAAGCTGATCGATACGTTCGATCCGCGCGAGCGCGAGGCCGTGCTGTATTTGAAGTGGTTGAAGAAACAGATTTTTGAGAACTACACGAAGTTCACCGGCGCGCAGGACGTGCCGATGAATATCCAAAGTCTCGAACAGCGTTGGGAGGACTTCGTCGATCTACTTGACGTTTATCGGCGGCGCAAAAATCACCTGCGCTCGATCAACAAACAGGCCGTGCAGAATCAACTCACGCAGGCCGAACGCTCCGTGGCGAATGCGCCGGACGAGCGCGCCCGCCGCATCCAGCAGGCAAACGTCGAGATTCTCAAACGCCGCGTGGCCGCGTTCGGCGAGTTAGAGCGCTCGGTCAAACTCGTCGAAGGACAGTTGCAGTCCATCGAGAATTTCTTCGGCTTAGTCAACGATCAAGTCGTCACACTACCGACGCCGGAGCGCGTCTCGGCGCTCGACTTCGAGCAGTTGAGCGACTCCATCGCCATGACGAAGCAGATGCTCGAAGATACTTCGGACGTGCTTGGTTCGCTCGACGAGCACAACCGGCAAGCCGGGAATTACGATCTGCTCATGTCAAAGCACTAGGCGCAAGCAATAGGGCAAGAGAAACGCGGGACGTTGCTGATTCAACGTCCCGCGTTTCTTATTCCCGTTGTTGTTTGTTCGTTCCCCAATCAAGCCGCCGTGCTGCCGGCCAGTATATCGGCCAACGTCGGCTCGTCGAGCCGGTAAGTCTCGTTGCAAAAGTGACAGGTCAAGGCCGCGCCTTTGTCTTCGCGCATAATCAACTCCAACTCATTACGATCAATCGCGGAGATCATCGAGACCGCCCGCTCGTAAGAGCAGAGACATGCGAACCTGACTGGCTTCTCTTCCATTACCTCGAATGGCACAGTGCCGAGTGCCGCGCGCAACAGATCAACCGGCTGCGCACCCGCGCGAATCAACTCCGTCGTGTGCGGCGCATGCGTAACTGCCGTTTCAATCGCCGCCATTGTTGCTTCGTTTGCGCCCGGCATCATCTGTATCATCAGCCCGCCCGCCGTCTCCACAAACGGCGCGCCTGATTCTTGCGCCCGCATGAAGACGCCGAGCAGCACGGCTGAAGGAATCTGTTCGGACTTCGCGAGATAGTAGGCGAAGTCTTCACCAAGCTCGCCGGAGACGAGCGGTACAGAGCCGCGATAAGGGTCTGTGTGTAGCCCGATGTCGAAGCCCGATTCGTGCGTAACGTAGAACATACCTTGCCCGACGACAGCACGTACGTCGAACTTGCCATGCTCATTAAGCGGCGGGTTCGCTTCGGGGTTGCGTGCGTAACCGCGCACCTCGCCGCGCGTATTAGCTTCCGCCGTGATGCCGCCGACGGGCCCGTCGCAGACGATCTGTACCGTCAAACGATCCAGCTCTTTCAGCCCCGCGCTTAACAGCAACGTGCCCGTCAGCGTGCGGCCAAGCGCTGCCGCGATGGTCGGCGAAGTGTTGTGTCTCGTCGCCGCTTCGGCCACTAAACTTGTCGTCACCGCCGCGACGCAGCGCACCGTGCCGTCGGCGGCTGTCGCGCGCACCAATGTGTCTGTGTTTTTGTGCTGCATAATCCCTGCCGAGGGGAATTTGATGCCCCGCAGCCGTGTTTCGTTGGGTTAAGGTAAACTCTTAAAAGCCCCACTGTATGGGACTGAAAAGAAAGTATGGTACAATATATTGGGTCTGCCTATTGACAGCTACCGGCGAGCTATGTATACTGCGCCCGCTTGAGGCCGGGCGGGTTCTGAAGCCATAGGTCGCAGACGCGGGGGGCGTCATGCGGCTCGGGATTCTGTCTCTCGCCGGCAGCCAACCGCAATATCCGAGACCACAAATACAGTCAGGTACGGTCAGGCGCTAAGGCGCTGGCAGTCAGACTTAAACACCGTCAATCAGGACTCGCGCGAGCGACCCCGCGCGCGGGAAAGGTTAAGAAGAGATGAGCACAGTGATCGAGCCGAACGCCGCGCAAGGGAATCCCGTCGCCGCCGCCACCGCCCGCAGCAAGCAAACTCCCCAACCAGCCGAGTTGGGTTTGAATGCGCGTAAAGTGATCAGCAAGCGTTACGCGCTGAAGGATGCGCAGGGGCATGCGCTGGAAGAGTGGGCGGATGTTGCGCGGCGCGTCGTCGGTCACGTTGCGATGGCGGAGACGGACGAGCAGAAGCGCGACGAGTTCTATGCGGCGATGGCGGGCATCATGCTGCGCCGCGAGTTCGTGCCGAACACGCCGTGCCTTGTCAACGCGGGCAAGCCTGCGGGGCAACTCGCTGCCTGCTTCGTGCTCGATGTGCCCGACTCGATCCCCGGCATCATGAAGTCTGTGACCGACGCGGCCATCATTCATCAGACCGGCGGCGGCACGGGCTTCACATTTGAGAAGTTGCGTCCGGTCGGCGCGATGGTGCGCTCGACGCATGGTGTGGCCAGTGGGCCGGTCTCGTTTATGAACATCTTCAATACGACGACCGACACGGTGAAGCAGGGGGGCGTGCGGCGCGGCGCAAATATGGGCATCATGCGCGTCGATCATCCCGACGTGCTGCGCTTCATCCATGCGAAGAACGATCAGCACTCGCTGACTAATTTTAATATCTCCGTGACTGTGACCGACCGCTTTTTCGCGGCGGTGAATAATAATGAGTGGTATCAACTGAGCTTCGACGGGCATGATTGGACAGAGCCGGTCTTCGATCCCGTGCAGAATGGCCCTTACGCCGTCTATCGTCGGGCGGACGGCACGACCACCACGTTTCGTGACCGCGCGGCGTTCGCTGAAATTGATCTCACGGGCTGCACGAAGGAAGAGCCGCCGCAGCCGGGCATGGTCTATGCGCCGGATATTTGGAATCGTATCGTCGCGTCGGCGCATCGCTACGCCGAGCCGGGTGTCATCTTTATTGACGAAGTGAACCGGCACAACCACATGATCAAATCCATGGGGCCGATCTACGCGACTAATCCATGCGCAGAGCAGGCGCTCCACTTTAACAACTCGTGCAACCTCGGCTCGATTGATGTAGCGAAGTTTTATGACGCGGAGACGCGCGTCGATTGGGAGCGACTCGCGGAGGCCGTCCGCTGGTCAACACACTTCCTCGACAACGTGATTGACGTTTGCTCTTGGCCTTTGCCGGAGATTGATGATGTGGTGAAGCGCACGCGCCCCGTCGGTCTCGGCATCATGGGCTTCGCCGATCTCTGCCTGAGTCTGAAGATTAAATACGGCAGTCCCGCGTCCAACGATCTGATGGACGAGTTGATGAGTTTCGTGCGCCGCGAGGCGTGGACTGAATCGTGCCGGCTCGGCGCGGAGAAGGGCGTCTTTCCGGAGTATCAACCGAACAAAGAAGCATACGACAGATTCCTGCGCGAAGAGATCGGCCTCCCGGCGGACGTAGCCCTGACGCCGCGCAACTACGAGACGACGACCATCGCGCCGACCGGTACGATCTCGCTCGTCGCGGAGACCTCTTCGGGCATCGAGCCGAATTTCTCCTGGGCTTACGTGCGCCAAGATACGCTCGGCAAGCGCACCTACGTCCACACACTCGCCGCGCAGGCGCTCGGCATGGATGTGGATCAGACAGATCAGGCTTCGATTGACGCGGCGGCCGAGCACGTCTGCGCGCACGAAGCGGAGTTGCCCGACTACTTCATCGCCGCGATGGACATCAGCGCCGAGCAGCACGTGCATGTATTGGCTGCCGCGCAGCGCAACGTGGACAACGGCGTGTCGAAGACCTGCAACGGCGCGGCCGACGATACGCTTGAGTCGGTCGATCATCTTTATCGGCTGGCGCGCGAACTGGGCTGCAAGGCCGTCTCCTACTATCGCGATGGCTCGCGCGATTCGCAGGTGCTCTCGACCGTGAAGGCGCAAGAGCCAAAGGGTGAGATCGCGTGCGATGCGGCCATCACAACCGAAGCGGCCGTGACCGCGCCCGACGTTGACATTGAAAGCGCGACGTTGAGTACAGAAGCGACGGGTTTGACCGCGACCGGCGTGGTCAGCATTGATGAAGGGGCCGAATGGAGAACTGAAGCGCCGCAAGCGGCCCGCGCCGAGCGGCCGCGCGAGTTGCGCGGCTTCACGTGGCAGATTCCATTCGACGGCGCGAACCTTTACGTCACCGTCAATCACGACGGGCGCGACATCCTCGAAGTCTTCGCGACGGGCCCCATCTCCGGCGGCGTAGGCTTGCTCGCGTCGAAGATGCTGCGCGGCGGGTTTGACGCGAAAGAGGTGGCGCGCAGCTTGAACAAGGTGACGGGCACACACTCGGTCTGGTTCAACGAGCGTCTGTTGACCAGTCCCGAACAAGCCGTCGCCGAATGCATCATGCTCACGAGCCGGCGCGTGCAAAATCAACCGGACTCGGCCCGCGCCCTTGCCTACGTGCAGACTGCCACGAGCATGCCAGCGCCCGGCGACGCCAAAGTGAATCACAACTATTCGCTCATCAGCGAGTGCCCCGAATGTCGCGGGCAACTTGAGCACGCATCAGGCTGCGACTTCTGCCGTGACTGCGGTTATTCGAAGTGCAAGTGAATGGCCGTAACTAACAACTGAAGCACGCGCATGTTGGTGCACAAGCGGGCGGCTCGGCAGACGGGCCGCCCGCATCGTTTGTTTGTGCAGCGCTTGAGTTATACTGTCGCTCGTGTCAGCCAAGGGGATCACTCCGCTACCAATCGCCGCCGCCGATAATCCAGCCACACAAACATCTTCATTCGCCGCGCTACGCCATCGCGACTTTCGGCTGTTGTGGCTGGGACAGTTCATCTCGCTGACGGGTTCGCAGATGCAACTCGTGGCGATCAACTGGCACGTCTATCTGCTGACGAGATCATCGGTCGCGCTCGGGTTAGTCGGTCTCATGCGCGTCGTGCCGATCATTCTTTGCTCGCTCGCGGGCGGTGTGGTGGCCGATGCATTTGATCGCAAACGACTGATCATCATCACGCAGTTCGTCATGCTCACGAGTGCAACGGCGCTTGCGACCGTGACGGCTGCGGGCTTGCGCGTCGTGTGGCCGATCTACTTGTTGACGGCGCTCTCGTCGGCGGCGACGGCGTTTGAGAATCCGGCGCGACAGGCGCTTTTGCCGCAACTCGTGCCGGCGCGTGATTTTCCGAACGCGGTCAGCTTGGGGATGATCTCGTTTCAGATCGGCATGGTGGCGGGGCCTTTGCTCGCGGGCGTTGTGCTGGCGCGGTGGGGGCCGGCGGTCGTCTATGGCGCGAACGCGGTGTCGTTTCTGGCGGTGGTCGGGGCGGTATTGTTGTTGCGCGCGGGTGGGCGGGCGACTGACGAAGCACCGGGCGGCGTGAGTTTCGCCGCGCTCACTGAAGGGTTGCGCTTCGTCTGGCGCACGCCGGTCGTCGTGCAATCAATGATGCTCGATTTCGTGGCGACGTTCTTCGCGTCGGCCACCGCCTTGTTGCCGATCTTTGCGGCTGAGATATTGCACGTCGGCGCGCGGGGCTTGGGCGTGTTGGCAGCCGCGCCTGCGGTCGGTGCGGTACTGGCCGGACTGGTGATGGCGCGCGTCAGTGGCCGCTTGGCGCGGCCGGGTGTGCTTGTGCTTGTGTCCATCGCGGGCTACGGCGCGGCGACGCTGTTGTTCGGTTGGTCGCGCGTCTTCTGGTGGTCGTGTCTGCTGCTCGCGCTCGTCGGCGCGGCGGACACGGTCAGCACCGTCATCCGCCACACGATGCGCCAACTCGTGACGCCGAACCGGCTGCGCGGGCGCATGACTTCGGTCAACATGATCTTCTTCATGGGCGGCCCGCAACTCGGCGAACTGGAAGCGGGCCTCTTGGCGGCGGCCGTCGGCGCGCCGCTCTCCGTAGTGATCGGCGGCGTGGGCTGCATGCTCGCCGTCGCCTTCGCCGCATTCAAAGCCCATGCGCTGTTGCGTTATCGCCTGCCGACTCAAACCGACGCACAAGCGCAATGATTGAATACGGGCGACTTTAACTCTCGCGCGCGACAAACAAAAAGATGCTTGACTCTGGAATCCATTCCAGACTTTATAATGCCTGCGTGACGAACGTTGCTACGAACAAAGGTTACATGCGCGCGGGCGAGTTGGCTGCGGCCGCAGGTGTCAGCACGGACACGCTGCGGCATTACGAACGAAAGGGTGTCCTCGCGGCTGCGCGTCGTTCGCAGAACGGTTATCGTGAATATCCCAGCGATGCGCTGGCGCGCGTGCGGCTCATCCGGCGCGCACTCGGCGTCGGGTTCACGTTGGCCGAGTTGGCCCGCATCCTCAAGGTGCGCGACCGGGGTGGCGCGCCGTGTCGCGAGGTGCGTGCGCTGGCCGCGCACAAACTTGCCGACATCGAAGCGCGCTTGCAGGCATTGATCTCTGTGCGCGACGAGTTACGCGGCACGTTGCGCGATTGGGATGCACGGCTGGCGGGCAAGGCGGCGGATGAACGCGCCGGCTTGCTCGATGCTTTAAGTGGCACTGACGCGCGGGACGGCGTAGAGCGCACGGCGCTCGCACCGGCTTGGCGCAGACGAAGCAGAGCGGAAAGGAAAGTGAGTTGATGAAGAGACACAATACGGTAGGGAAGCGTTTCATAATCGCCTTAGCCATCATGATTGGCGGCGTCGGCTCGGTCGTCTATGCACAGAAAGCGCAAGAGCAAAAACATACGATGCCGCAGACTGATAAACCGGCCGCGCCATGTCCCATGATGCAGCCTGAGCAGCCCGTGCAAGCGGACACGAGTGCGAAGGACGGCCATGCGGGGCATGCGGCGCAGCTCGCCGCCGTCAACGCGCGGGGCGAGCGCGCGATGGGTTTTTCGCAGACGAAGACGACGCATCACTTCTTCTTGCGCCCCGACGGCGGCGTGATACAGGTCGAGGTCAATGAGCCGACGGACACGGCTAGTCGCGCGCAAATTCGCCAGCATCTCACGCACATCACAGAGATGTTCGCGGCGGGCGACTTTCAGACGCCGATGCTCGTCCACGAGCAAGTCCCGCTCGGCGTGGTTGAGATGAAGCGTCTGCGCACTGCGATCAAGTTTGCTTATGAAGAGACGGAGCAGGGTGGGCGTGTGCTGATCACGACGGACGACGCGCAGGCGTTGGCGGCAGTTCACGAGTTCCTGCGCTTTCAAGTCAAGGATCATCAAACAGGCGACTCGTTAGACGTAAACAAGTAACGAAGTCGTCATCAAGATCAACGAGGGCAAGCGGCGGCCGCCCAGAAAAAGGTGGCCGCCCCGGATGGGTGGTTAGAGCCACAGCGGTGCGCGCGAAAGTACCCTAAGTCTGTACAACCAATGGGGCTCCC
>JANMAD010000109.1:0-4259 GCA_031359515.1 Acidobacteriota bacterium
GCGTCGGTCACGATCTGCAACGCGCGTTGATTGCCCGCCGCGAAGCCGAGCCGTTGAATGATGCGGGCGCGCATCTCCAACAACATCATGCACCAGACTTCGCCGATGTTGTGGACTTCGTTCGCCGTCGCGCTGCCGACCGCCGGGTTACGGTTGTACGCGCCATCCACGACGGCGATCAGCGCATTGTCTATGTCGGCGAAAGTGAGCGGGTTGTGCGGCTGACCGGGGCGCGTCGCCGAGGGGCCGCCGACGTTCGTCTTGACGGCGTAAGGGAAGCGGCGGATGCCGTAGTAATAGTTATCCGTGAAGCCCGCGCCGATCAGGTTGGTCACGTAGCCGCCGGAGGCGTAGATGCCGTCCACGTCCTCGTCGGCGGTGGCGAGCAGCCCGCGCGCGTAGTAGTCCGACCAGCCTTCGCCCATGCCGCCCGACTGCGTGGTCGCCAGACCCGAACCGTTCGCGTGCAGACGGTTCGACGTGCCGTGCGTTAGCTCATGTATAAATACGTCGCCGTCCAAATCGCCGTCGCGATCAGGATTGGGGCCGGTGAAGATGAACATCTGCATGCGGGGCAAGCTACCATCGGCGGGTGTTGCGAAGTTCGCGTTGTTCGTGCCGGAAGAGTCTTGCGCCTCGGCACGGACGAAGTCGTTGCCCGTGCCGCCGCGCCCGAAGTTGTTCGTCTGGAAGTTGCGCGCGGCTTCGGTGAAGCCGAGGCTGTAGAGTTGGTCGTGATAGCGATTCGTCCAGAAGAAAATGTTCGTCACCGCGCCCATGCGGAAGTTAGTGGTGGAGGGCGCGTCCACCGCCGGATCGTAGGCGAAGTTGAAGACGCGTGTGGGCGAGCCAGTGGCGCGGCCCGCCGCGTCAATGCCGTTCGTGCCGTCAACATCGAGACCGGCGTCAACATTGTTGCCGGTCGTCACGTTGCCGCCATCGGTGATCCAACCGAGATTGTCGAAGGCGGGCAGTTCGCTGATGAGCGTCAGGCTCGTGCGCGCGATGAAGGGCGGTTGGAAACCGGAGCCGGGCAGCGCGGTCGTGGGGGAAAGCGGCGACGGGCTGTCGTCGTTGTAGATGTTGTAAGTGACGGACTGTGTCTGCTCCTGCGTGATGTTCTTGCGCCAGAGCAACTGACCTGTGTTGGCATCAACGAGGACGTAGTACGCATCGTGCGGCAGCCAGAGCGTCATCGCGTAAGCGAGCGTGGCGACGCCCGGCTCGACGGGGAAGTACATTAAGTCAACTTTTGTCTCTTCGGTGAACGGCCCGCGCGCGAGCTTCGTCGTGCGCCCGCCTTTGCCGACGGAGACGGTGTAGAGACTGAGCGGATCAGCGTTGACGTTAATCGCCTGCGCGCCCGCGATAGCAGCGGCGTTGGGCGTCAACTGCGCGACGGTCGGCAAACTCGCGTCGTCGAGACCGGCGGCGAGGTTGCCGGTCGTGCGCGCGAGGCGACCGTCGGCCGTCAACGCGGCGCGTAGGTAGCCCTGAAAGACGGGGATGTTGTTGCTGCGCTGTTCGTACTCGACCCAAGACATATTACCGGCCGGGTTCGCATAGTCGGCGACGACGCGCAACGCGGCGACCTGCTCGGCAGTCAGCCCGTAGAGCGCGGCGTTCGTCGCGATGAAGCGGCGCACGAACGGTTCGTGTGCGCCGGCCGCAGTCGTGGTCAACGCACAATGACAGCCTGACTCGACGCCGACGATCTCCGGCGCAGTGCCGAACTGATTCATTTCAATGTGTAGGCTTGGCACGCGCGCCGCCAACTCGCTCCGGCCCGCAGTCAGCATGCGATTCACGGCGTCGCGTTTGTCCTCGCCCGCCGTCGGCAACGTCTCTTTGCGATACGAGTCAAGCGCGCCGTGATCAGCTTTCGGCTGGGTGGCGCGGATGTCGTAGTTCGCCAACGTCTCCGGCGTCCAGTCAATGCGCGGTTGTGCTTTGCGCGTGGCTTTCGGGCCTTGGCCTGAAGTCTTGGGGGTGAACTGCGAACTGGCGAGTACGAGGGCGGCGATGGTTGCCAGCAGCAACCAAACTCTAAATCTCTTCATGCGCGATCCTTTCAGGGTCTTGATGTAACAGGGTCTCGGTTATCCGGTGAGTGAGACGAAAACGGCGCACAAGTCCGCGGGGCATAATTTACTAGCCGCGCGCATGATGCGTATGTGTTGGCTGCATCGAGCGGAACGATTCAAGCGCGGCGTGCGCTGATTGCGCTGTCGTTTGAGCGCGCCCCGTGGCTCAACAAAGAGGAGTGAGCCGGGCACGTGGAAGGCGCAGATTACTTGGCTAGGAGCGTGATGTCAAACCAGACGGGCCGAAATTATTGGCCGGCACGCCGCCGCCCGCGTGCTATAGTCCGGCGCGCGAAAGGAGCAGACGGACAATGGCCTTTTCCCCCTCAGACCTGTGGCGCTGGCAGGGCACGTGCGGGCGCGCAAAGTATCTCGCGCTCGGCGGGACACTGTTTGCCGTCAAGCACACGCTTGACCGCATCGTCGCAGCGACCATCTTCCACCGCCCGTGGTCGCTCTTCAACTACTGGGTCTTCGCGGACGCAGGCGCGATAGACGAGACGCCGCTCAGCCGTCTACGTTTCTACGCGACGCTCGTCGCGCTCGCGTTGCCGTTCATTTGGGTGGGCGTCGTACTGACAGTGCGCCGCCTCAGAGACGCGGGGCTGCCGCTCTGGCTCGTCGCGCTCTTCTTCGTGCCGTTCATCAATCTGCTCTTCTTCCTGATACTCGCCTTGCTGCCCTCGCACGCGAGGCGCACGCGGGCCACGCCCGGCAGCGTCGCCGCGTTCTTCGAGCGCCTGATCCCGCGCGGCGCGTTTGGCAGCGCCGTCATGGGCATCCTCATCACGGTCGCGCCCATCGTCGGCTTGACGCTCTTGAGCGTCGAAGGCTTGCGCAATTATGGTTGGGGCCTGTTCGTCGGGCTACCGTTCGGCTTGGGCTTAAGCTCCGTCTTGGTCTATGGCTATCACGAGCCGCGCCCGTTGGGGAAATGTCTGTTGGTGTCTTTGCTGTCGGCGGGCTTGGCGAGCGCGATCTTGATCGGCGTGGCGATTGAGGGCGTCGTCTGCATCGTGATGGCTGCGCCGCTCGGCGCGATTGTCTCGCTGTTTGGCGGGCTGGTCGGCTACATGATCCAGCATCACTGGTCTTTGCAGGCGCGACCCACTGCAACCTTTAACGCTTACGCCGCGCTAATGCTCGCGTTGCCCCTCGCGCTGCTCTTAGAGGCGAATGCCAAACTCGCGCCGCCGCTCCGCGCCGTCGAGTCGAGCATCGAAGTGAGCGCGCCGCCCGCCCAGGTCTGGCCGCACCTCGTCGCCTTTAACGAGTTGCCGCCGCCGCACGAGCGTCTGTTCCACACAGGCATCGCGTACCCTCTGCGCGCTGAGATCGACGGGCGCGGCGTCGGTGCGGTGCGTCATTGTGTGTTCACCACCGGCGCATTCGTCGAACCGATTGAAGTCTGGGACGAGCCGCGTCTGTTGCGCTTCTCTGTCGCCGCGCAGCCACCGGTGATGGATGAGTTATCGCCTTATCCGCATCTGCACCCGCCGCATCTCGACAACTATCTGCAATCGCGGCGCGGGCAATTCCTGCTCACCGCTTTACCCAACGGGCATACGCTCTTGACCGGCACGACGTGGTATCAAAACAGCTTCTGGCCCGGCCCCTATTGGAACGTCTGGTCGGACTACATCATCCACCGCATACACCTGCGCGTGCTTGAGCACATCAAGCGCGAGACGGAAGTGCCAGCAACGCAAAGCGCATCTGGCATCGCGCTTGCAAAATAGTCGCAGCAGGAACATAGATAGCGGCAAAGTCCTGCGATGTATTGCTGTGCTGGACATCCGCACCGCTTTGGTCTGCGCCTTGCTCGCGCGCTGGCCGGAGTTGGCAGCGCTCAAGCGGGTGCGGCGCGCGACGCTGCTGCGCTTCTTTCGGGAGCATAACTCGGTGCGAACAGATAGGCTGGCGCGGCGCGGCAACTCGATTAAAGAAGCCCTGCCGCTTTCGACCGACAAGGCGGTGCTGTCATCCGCGCCCGTGCTGGCCAAAGCGCGCTGCGCGCAGCTGCAGGCGCCGCTTGAGGCCAGCGAAGCGTGCGCCCGGCAGCGCGCACCGGTCTGTGCCGCGCACGCGGACTATGAACGGTTCGCGTCTTTGCCGGGAGCCGGCGCGGTCTATGCTGCACGGCTGCCGGCGGCTTTGGGCAGCGAGCGCACGCGG